>JBNKHB010000321.1:0-2848 GCA_050290125.1 Robiginitalea sp. | reverse complement strand
TTAGTAACAAGACCCCGATGCCCACTTCCCAAACTGCCAGTATCCCGAGTCCCCACTGGAAATCCAGCAAGCCAAAGGTCAGCTGCTGAATGGTAACGCCAGCGAGTTCTTCCGCCGGACTCAGGCCCGGGAAGAATTTGAGCATGCCAAACCACAGGTAGACAAGGCCCAACCCTTTGGAAATGAAATCAAATCGATTAATTCTGGAGGTAAGTTGAGTTGTAAGTTGTCTCATAATATCATTTTGAGGGCACAAACTTAGATTCCACTGCAGTCCAATTTATCATAATTGCACCTTTTATTCCAGCAATCTGACTGCGTTAACCTTTCATTTGCCATTCGTTTATTTCCTTTAATCATTTTATTCCAACTGCTGCTATCGATACCCTGAGAAGATCCGGAAAAATGGTATCCAGCCGCAGGGCCAGGGATCTCAAATCGGAACACAGGCGCCCAAACTACACCTTCCGTAGTTCGCGTAATATGACTTTTGTCAGGGTTTAAGGGTTGGATCGGAGTTGCCTGGCGCATTCTTGCCCCATGTGTCGGGCTTTTTCTCTGGCCACCTGTGTATTGGGGACACCGGGCCTGGATTCGTCATTGGGTTTCATCAGCCAATAGGTTTCCGAGCGGATAAGCAGCGCCTCCCGGCCCCGGATGAGCTCTTCCAGCAGGCGTTTGGACCGGGCGGTAGACCCGCTGCCAAGCGTAATGGCCGCGGCGGGTTTGCCCTTCAGATAGGATGCCGATCGGATGGCCTTGCTAATCTGGCGGTCCGGAGACCAGTTATAGGTGTTGGCACAATAGACGTAAAGGTCAAAGCCCTCCGGGTCGATCCCTGCAGCCGCATCCGTGGTGACCAACTCCACCTGCCAACCTTCCTCCACAAGTCCTTCGGCAAATGCCCGGCTTACCTGATGGTCCAGGTTGTAGAACAGGTCGGGATTGTACTGGATCAGGGCCCGGCCGGCCAATGGTTCACTGCCGAATTCCCAGCGCCCTCCGTGCCGTTCCTGTTCTGCCAACAATGTAAGGAATCCCCATATCACCATGAAGATGCCTACCGACCAGCCAACTATTCGAAGCCTGCGTTTCACTTTGGTACGGATTATCCTATCTTTATAAAGGTAGCCGGCCGGCCACTTCCCGGAAATGAGGATTGTCATAGGGGCTGATAAAGCCATCGGGTACCTTTATCCTGCCCAAGGTATACGTATGAAGATCACAACTGCGTTAGTGCAACTAGCCGTTTGCGGCATGTTACTTGTCGCCGCGGGCTGCGGCAATCCAAAAGACAGCGTCACCCCATCCACCGAGACGATCACTGAGTCCGTATATGCTTCCGTAACCCTGCAGCCCGACAGTATGTACCGGGTGCACGCGGCCGTAAGCGGTATCCTGGAAGCCAACCTGGTGAGCGAGGGGGACTCGGTCCGGCCCGGATCGCTGCTGCTGCGGATCACCAACCGCAACCCCGAACTCAATGCGGCCAATGCCCGCTTGCAGATGGAATTGGCACAGTCCAATTATACCGGAGATGCGACCCCTTTAAAAGACCTGCGGACCCAAATCAGGACGGCGGAGCTCACTTTTACCGACGACTCGGTTAATTTCAGGAGGCAGGAGAAACTTTGGGCGCAGAAAATCGGATCCCAGGCAGCCTACGAGAATCGCAAACTGGCCTATGAACGCTCGCGCAACCTGCTGGAGCAATTGCGGAGCGAATACGCACGGATGGAGAACGAATTGCGCACCCGGATGGTGCAGGCCAGAAACAGCTATGCTTCCTCGCGGGCAACGGCGGACGAATTCGAGATCCGGAGTACGATCGGAGGAAAGGTCTATGCCCTCTACAAGGAACCAGGGGAGGTGGTCCTGCCCAATGAACCCCTGGCCATGATCGGGAAGCCCGATGTCTTCCTGGCCGAATTGCTGGTGGATGAAGTGGACATCGTGCTGCTGGAGCTTGGCCAAACCGCGCTGATAACCCTGGATGCCTACGGCGACCGGGTTTTTGAGGCGAAAGTAACCAAGATCTACCCTCAGAAAGACGACCGGAATCAGACCTTCCGGGTAGAGGCCCGGTTTAAGGATCCTCCGGCCACCCTGTATCCTGGACTCTCCGGAGAGGCCAGTATCGTTATAGAACGGCGGGAACAGGCGCTTACCATCCCGCGGGACTACTTGCTCCCCGGGGACAGCGTGCGCACCGAGGACGGTGTGAAAAAGATCGAGGTAGGGATCCGGACCCTGGACCGGGTCGAGGTCCGGGCCGGACTGGATCCCGGCAGCCGACTGCTAAAACCGGGGGAATGAAACAACAAAAGCTTATCCTGGACATTGCGAGGACCCATTTGGTCACCAAGATGAAATCCACGGTAACCGCATCTTTGGGGGTTACCTTCGGGATCGGGGCCTATATCACCCTGGTGAGTTTTATGACCGGCTTGAACAAGATGCTGGACGACCTGATCCTGAACCAAACGCCCCATATCCATCTGTATAACGAGATCAAACCCTCGGATGCCCAGCCCATCCAGCGGCTCGAAGAATTCTCCGGAGACCTGCTACACATCCGTTCGGTCAAACCCAAACAGGAAACCCTGAAGATCCACAATGCGCTCCCCATCATGCATCACCTGCGAGAAGACCCGCGGGTGCTGGGGGTAGCGCCCCAATTGCAGGCGCAGATCTTCTACCTCTCCGGTCCGCCGGATCTCGGAGGAGTAATCTTCGGAGTGGATATCATGGAAGAGGACCGGTTGTCGCGTATTGGGGATTACATCATCGAAGGCAGTCCGGAGGCCCTGCGGAATTCAGATGACGGGGTGATCCTGGGCGTTGGGCT
>JBNKHB010000320.1:0-2850 GCA_050290125.1 Robiginitalea sp. | reverse complement strand
TATTAAGTATCCCTTTTATTTTTCTTCTATTCTATATAGGCTTTGCGAACATAATTGCTTTTCTCAATAAGTCTGGCTTTGTTCATTCTGGAAAGATGGGCTCGTATCAAATAATGTTTTCCTCTCTTGTCTCAACAATCTTAACCCTATCGTATTATTTACTGATCCACAAAAAGAAAAGAATAAGGCTTCATTGGCTGATTTTAGGGTTGAGTATTCCCATAATGTTTTTCACTATTCCACAATTCATATACCTTTCATTTTCATACTTGGTCTATTGGGATTACCACATTTTAACACTCAGCTCTGATTACTTCATTAACTTTTCATCTATCTTAATTACAGTACTCTACATACTGTTTTTAATTGTCTTTAAACCGAGGTATTTATCCTTTGGTTCTTTTTCATAGTATATTTTAATCCTCGGAGGCCTATCTTCCGGCCGACTTCAGTTATCTACCAGTCTACAGGTTCCGCTTCTTCAATTCCCCCAACGCGTAATTCGCAGCCCGGCAGGTAAGGGCCATGAAGGTGAGCGTCGGGTTCTGGGTGCCGCCGCTGGTCATGCAGGCGCCGTCCGTTACAAAGACGTTCTTGCATTGGTGCAGTTGGTTCCACTCGTTGAGCAGCGAGGTCTCCGGGTCCCGCCCCATCCGAACCCCGCCCATTTCGTGGATATCGGAACCGGGCATGGAATGGGTATCCCGGGCCTCAATATTGATAAAGCCGGCGTTCTCGAACATCTCTTTGGATTGCTCCACGTAATCCTGCGTCATCTTGTCGTCATTCTCCGTCCATTCGCACGACACCACCAATTGCGGGATGCCGTACTTGTCGGTTAACTCCTCGTGCAGGCGGAGGTGGTTGCTTTCGATCGGCACGCACTCCCCCATCATCCAGGTGCTGACCCGCCAGTTTCCCCATTTGGCATTCAGGATGTTATCCCGTAACTGGTCCCCGATTACCCCTTCGGTCTCCACATCTCTACCCCGGCCGCCGGCCACCCCGATAGCATAGCCGCGCAGGAAATCGGTTTCCTGCCGGAAAACGTTCCGGAACCTTGGCATGTACGCATTGCTAGGGTTGCCTCCGTCGGTCCGTTTGTCCTTGAAGCCTTCGTGCTCGGCGCTAGCCTTCCCCCGATAGTTATGCCAGGTGATGTATTTACCCAACATTCCGTTGTCATTGCCCAGCCCGTTCGGAAACCGTTCCGACCTGGAATTCAATAAAATCGCGTTGGAATTGAAGGTGGAGGCGTTCACAAAAATGATCTTCCCGTAGAATTCGATCATTTCGCCGGTATTGGCGTCGATGACCCGTACTCCGGTCGCCTTGCCCCTCCTGCCTTTTTTGTTGTTGTGGATGATGGAGTGCACCACGGAATGGGGACGCAGCGTTAGGTTCCCGCTCTTTTCCGCCCAGGGCAAGGTGGAGGAATTGCTGCTGAAGTATCCTCCGTAAAGGCAACCCCGGTTGCACATGCGCTGATTCACACATTTTACGCGGCCCTGGGCCCGGTGCAGGGGCTGGGGATCCGTTAAATGGGCACATCTGCCCTGGATCAAATGCCGGGCATCCCCGTAATTCTTCTTAAGGCTTTCCTTGAAGTATTGTTCGATGCAACTCATTTCAAACCCCGGCATCGTAACGCTGTCGGGCAGTTCCGGCAGGCCGTCATTTCCCCCGGCGATCCCGGCAAAGCGCTCCACGCGGTCATACCAGGGAGCAAGGTCCTTATACCGGATGGGCCAGTCCACTGCAAAACCGTCCCGGGCAGGCCCTTCAAAATCGTAGTCGCTCCACCGTTGGGTCTGGCGCGCCCACAACAGGGATTTGCCGCCCACATGATACCCGCGGAACCAGCGGAACGGCTTTTCCTGCACAAATTCCTGTTCGTTGTCCTGTAGTTGCCAATGCAGGGTGGATTCCCTGAGGAACCGGGCATTCTGGTGGTTGACCCGTTTGGACAACGGCACCGTCCCCCGGTATTCGAATTGCCAGGGCGCTTTGGATGCCGTGGGATAATCCTTCATGTGCTTTACATCCCGTCCCCGTTCGAGGACCAGGGTTTTCAAGCCTTTTTCACAAAATTCCTTTGCCGCCCATCCGCCGGTTGCCCCGGATCCGATCACGATGGCGTCATAGGTCCTTTTCTTCTTGGAATCGATTGCCAGGTTTGCCATCTTAAACCGGATTTATGTCTACGCATCCATAATAATGCCCGGGTGCCGGCTTGTAGTCGTAATAATTCATCAGCACCTCCCTTGAGGTTCTGAAACCCCGGATGGTTTCCCCTTTCATCAGGTCAAAAAACTCCTTCCGAGAGCCGGCCTCCGAATCGGACATCGCCATCAGGAGCAATTCCCGTTCCTCCTGGCTGCAGGCGGCGAAGGGCCGACCGTAACTGGCTTGTGCCCCATCGTCCAACGCCTGCAGTTGGACCTTTACATTGCCCTGTATCTCGGGTTCATAGCAATCGGCCAATAACTTGTGAAGGAATTTATCAACCCCAACCGATAAGGCCCCAATGGCATCCCCCTGCGGGATAATGGTATCCACCACCGCCGCCAGGACGTCCTGATCATCAAAAGAAAGTAGGTCCGGAAGCTGTAGGGTTTCCGTACTCCACCCCTGGGCCCAGGCTGGCAGCGTCACCATTCCCATCCCGGCCAGAGCCAGCCTCTTAATGGATTTTCGTCTGTTCATCTTATTTGGAATTACAATTCAGGCCGCAAACCATCACTTTGGGTTTTGAATCTTCACGAAATGGATCCGAAACAATTCGCTTTCGCGGAATCACAAAAGCGGCTGATCTTTCGTTCTTAAATGTATAAAATATTGACGGGCTTG
>JBNKHB010000319.1:0-2851 GCA_050290125.1 Robiginitalea sp. | reverse complement strand
CCGGATTAAAAAGGGGTTGAACATCAACCTCGTCGGGGCTGCAGAACCAACTACCTCCAAAGCTGTTTCCAGTAATATTTATGCGATAAACCTCCTTGACTTTCATGGGCTTACCCCCAAAATGCACGTTAAGGAAGGCGCCGAGATCAAAGCGGGCGAACCCTTGTTCTACAACAAGGATTTTCCAGCCATGGAATTCGTTTCCCCGGTGAGTGGCGAAGTCGCAGAAATCGAGCGCGGGGCGCGCCGCCGGATCCTGAGCGTGAAGGTACTGGCCGACAAGGAGCAAAAATCCCTGAAACACGAAGCGTTGAACCCGCAATCGGCAAGTCCGGAGGCCATCCGTGAATTCCTGCTCAAATCCGGTTGCTGGCCGTTCCTGCGCCAGCGCCCGTACGACCGAATTGCCGATCCGGAAGTCCAGCCCAAGGCCATCTTTGTTTCGGCCTATGTGACGGCGCCCCTGGCGGCTGATATCAACTACAGCCTGCAGGGCAAGGAAAAGGAGTTACAGGCTGCCGTTAATGCCCTGTCAAAACTAACCCCCGGTCCCGTTCATGTAAGCGTTGGCAAAAAAGGCGAGAGTATCTTTAGCCAATTGGATGGCATTACGCTGCACCGGGTTAGCGGACCGCATCCGGCCGGCCTGGTGGGCACCCAGATCAACCGCATCGACCCCATCAACAAGGGCGAGCGGGTCTGGACGGTTTCCCCCCAGGACCTGGTGATCATCGGGGAAACCCTGCTGACGGGGACCTTCAATGCCGAACGGGTAGTTGCCCTGGCAGGTTCCTGCGTCAAAAAACCAAAGTATTACACCACCAAGATCGGGGCGGAGATCTCCACCTTCCTGTATGCCTCCGGCGTTAAGGAGGAACGGCTCCGCGTGATCAACGGCGATGTGCTGACCGGCCGCAAATCGCGTCCGGACGGGCATCTCGGTTTTTACAACAACACCGTTACCGTGATCCCGGAGGGAGACGATTACGAGTTGTTCGGCTGGAACAAGCCCGTCTTCAACAAGATTTCCACCACCCGGGCCATGACCTTTTCCTGGCTCAACCCAAAGAAGAAATACGACCTGGACACCAATACCAACGGCGAGCACCGGGCATTCGTGGTTACCGGGATGTACGAGGAGGTCTTTCCGCTGGACATTTATCCCATGCAATTGCTAAAAGCATGTATGGTAGGTGATATCGATGAGATGGAACAGCTGGGGCTTTATGAAGTTATCCCGGAGGATTTCTCCCTCACCGAATTTGTCTGCATCTCCAAACAACCGCACCAGGAAATCATCCGCAAAGGAATGGATTTGCTTCATAAAGAAATAGGATAGAGCTATGAGAGATAAGCGACTGACCTTTAAAAAGCGGCTGCACATTATCAAGCACCATTACCGGGGCAAGAAAATGGCGCCCGCCTTTAACGCCTTTCACACCTTTCTGTTTACCCCGGACGAGACGACCCACTCCGGAGGCCACATCCGGGCGGCAGACGACCTGAAGCGCACCATGAACACGGTCATCATGGCCCTGATCCCGGTGCTGCTTTTTTCATTTTTCAATACGGGTTATCAGCATTTTGCGGCCATTGACGCAGCAAACGGCATGCCCCGCCAACTGGACCTGTGGGGGAATTTCCTCACCTGGGAAAATTTCTGGCTGGGCTTCACCCAGGTGATGCCGCTGGTCATCGTTTCCTATGCCATAGGCCTGGGCGTGGAGTTCCTCTTTGCCGTGATCAAGGGTCACGAGGTGGAAGAGGGCTATCTGGTAACCGGTATGCTGGTGCCGTTGATCGTCCCGGTGGATACTCCGCTGTGGATGCTGGCCGTGGCTGTGGTATTCGGCGTGGTGATCGGCAAGGAGGTTTTCGGCGGAACCGGGATGAATATTCTGAACCCGGCCCTGACCATCCGGGCCTTCCTGTTCTTTGCCTATCCCACCTGGATGAGCGGGGATAAGGTATGGGTGCACGGCGCCGTGGACCGGGCAGGTACCGCAGATGCCATCTCCGGCGAAACCATCCTGGGCTCGCTGGCGCAGAACGCCTCCTTTGACTACAGTGTCTCCGATATGTTTTTCGGCTTTATCCCCGGCTCGGTCGGGGAGACTTCGGCCTTTCTGATCCTGTTGGGAGGCCTTTTCCTGGTCTTCTCCAAGATCGCCAGCTGGCGCATCATGCTCAGCGCCGTGATCGGGGCATCCGTAATGGGACTCATCTTCAACGGGGTGGTGGACCAGGGCTGGGTAGCCGAAGGCAGCCGCTTCTACAGCCTGATGAACCTTGAATTCTGGAAACACCTGATCCTGGGAGGCCTGGCCTTCGGGATCGTTTATATGGCCACCGATCCGGTGACCGGCTCGCAGACCAACCGGGGCAAGTGGATCTACGGCTTCCTCATCGGGTTTATTTCGGTGATGATCCGGGTCTTTAACCCCGCCTATCCGGAAGGCGTGTTCCTGGCCATCCTGCTGATGAACGTATTTGCGCCCACTATCGATCACTATGTGGTACGGGCCAATATCAAAAAACGTCTGAAACGTCTTAAAACGGCTACCATCCTGCCCAAAACCACGGATGGCAAGGCCGAAGAACTCAAGGCAGAAACCGTCTAGATCATGGCAGTCAATACTGAAAAGAACGTCTATACCGTACTCTTCGCCGCCGGCATGGTAGTGGTGGTGGGATCCATCCTCGCGTACCTGGCCTCGGCCCTGCGTCCGCGCATCCAGGAGAACGAGCGTTTTGAAAAACAACAGAACATCCTTTACGCCATGGGGGTCAACGAAAACACGGACGAAAGTGCGGTGAATTTCGTTTCCACCGAGGAAGTGGAGCAGGTGTT
>JBNKHB010000318.1:0-2882 GCA_050290125.1 Robiginitalea sp. | reverse complement strand
CTCATATCCAACGGATGTTCGAGTAACCTCTGCGCTGGTTTCCAATGGCCGGGTAACCCCGTGGATGGTCAGGGAACCGGAGACCGGCAAATTCCGACGGTCTCCTTCTCCTAATTCTGATAATCCGGATATCCTGCCCTCAAAGGTGGCTTTCGGATACGTTTCGGACTCCATGTAATTCTCATTGAAGTGCTCCTGCATCAGGCGCCGGCGAAACTCGAACTCCGCGATCAGCATCACGGCGCCAAATGCTTCTTCACCGGGCTTCAGGATGGCATTGACGCGTTCATTGGTGGCGTCGATGTCTTCCAGGGGGGTGGACGCATTAAAGTGCACTTTTCCCCGGTTGGTAATGAAGCTCTCCTGGGCAAGCGCGGCCGGGCCGATCAACAGTAGCGCGTATATAAGGAGTTGGCTGCGGATCATTCAGGAAAGCCTAGGTCCACCCAATCTTCGATCCGCTGGCGTGTAGTGGATGGAAGCAAGCCTGTTGGCGGCATCGGGTTGGCGGTATTGTTGATCCGGCCCAACAATCCGCGGTTATCCACCGCATCCATGATTTCCTGCAGGGTAGTTAGCGACATGGGCGCATTCTGGGTGGGAGGGTTGCCGTGGCAGCTAGTGCAATTGGACTGGAAAATGGGCCGGATATCCGCGGCGTAGGACAGGCTACCCGGATCCGGGTCGTCATCCCCGCCGGAATCCCCGGGATTACCGTTGGTCGGCGGGTTGTCTTCGGGTGCCGGATCACTGCTCGAGGAGCAGCTTACCGAGCCTGCAAGCAGGCAAAAGAGGAATAGTTGAAAGATCTTTTTCATAGCGTTCTTAGTTGGATAAAGGAAATCCGGGTAACCGCCCGGGACCGGTGACGCCGCCAGGATGATACCCTGGCGGAAAGGCGCAATTTTTTTATCAGATGACAAAAAGAGCAGAGGGTTGCCTCGTCTTAAACAAAATTTGTTGTTACGCCAATAATTTGATAATCAGATAACTGTAGTGATGTATTTATTTGTATGTTTAGGTAAAATGGGTGTTTTTTACGGTTGTCCGACCGGATTGGCACCTGTACGTTAAACAAAAATCAACCGCTATGAAAAGAAGATTTTGGATGGGCTTGCTATGCCTATTGCCCACATGGGTCCTGAGCCAGGACGGATTACTGGACCAGATCGACAAGACCGATACCACTCAGGTGGCCGAGGCCGCGTTCAAAGGCCTGAAAATCGTCAATTTTGAATCCACCAAACTCCTGGCCGAACGCGAGTTCTATTTTGTGGTTTCCCACCGCTTCGGAAGTATTCAGAATGGTTTTGACGATTTTTTCGGCCTGGATTTCGCCAATACCCGTTTGCATTTCCTCTACGGGGTTTCGGATGGATTCAATGTCGCCGTTTCCAGGAGTTCCTTCAATAAGACCTATGATTTTTCGCTCAAGTACAGGTTGCTGCAACAACGGAAGGGAGTGCCCTTCACCCTGGTGGGTTACAGCCAGCTGGCCATCAATACCCAATTGGATGAGGAATTGCTGGCCATCCCAGTCGACTTTAGCGACCGGCTTTCGGTTACCCAGCAACTGCTGATCTCCCGCAAGGTTAGCGAGCGCCTCTCCCTGCAACTGATGCCCACCTTTTTCCACGAGGGATATGTGGATTATGCCCCTCAGGACAACTCCCAATTTGCCCTGGGATTCGGGGGCCGTTATAAACTGGGGAAGCGCTGGAGTCTGAATGTGGACTACGGACTTCATCTGAACCGGGCGGACGGTTCACCCTTTGTGAACCCGCTTTCCATCGGTGTGGATATCGAGACGGGCGGACACGTGTTTCAGCTGCACTTCACCAATGCCCAACCCGGTTTCGAAAGCGGTTTCCTGGGGAATGCGGTCGGCGACTGGGGTGACGGGAATATCTACTTCGGGTTTAACCTGAGCCGCGTCTTTAATTTCTGAGGCCGGGAGATGGCCTAACCGGCCTGCCACCCGGTATGGAAGGTGCCCTCCCGATCCGTGCGCTGATAGGTATGGGAGCCGAAGTAATCGCGCTGGGCCTGCACCAGGTTCAGGGGCAACCGCCCCGACGCATAGGCCTCCAGATAAGAGAGGGCGGAGGTAAGGGCGGGAGCCGGGATCCCGGCGGCAACCGCAGAACCCAGCAATTGCCGGGTATCCGCCAGACAGGCGTTTACTTTTTCGACAAAGGCGGGTGCCAGCAGCAGATTTGGCAAATCGGCATTGGCTTTGAAGGCGTCGGTGATATCGGCCAGCAGGGCGGCCCGGATGATGCAACCTGCCCTCCAGATCTTGGCGATCTCGGCCAGTTGCAGCCCGTATCCGTATTCCCTGGAAGCTTCTGCCAACAGGTGCATTCCCTGGGCATAGGCCATAATGAACCCCAAATACAAGGCATTTTCCGCCTGGGCCGGATTTACTTCAAAAGGTTTGGGAGCGGCGGTGCGGTAGCGCTCCTCCGCCTGCAGGCGTTGGTCTTTCAGGGACGATATCTGGCGCATGCTTACCGCCATATCTATGGTAGGTACGGGAATGCCCAGGTCCAGGGCATTCTGAGAGGTCCACTTGCCGGTCCCTTTCTGTTTGGCCTGGTCCAGGATCTTATCCAGTAATTCCCCCGGGCCCAGCGGATCGGCGGTGCCGAAGATATCCGCACTGATCTCCACGAGGAAGGACTGCAAACGGCCGCGATTCCAATTGGTGAACAGGGCCTGCAGTTCGCCGTTATCCAATCCGGCTCCCCGGTGGAGCAGGTCGTACACTTCGGCGATCAGTTGCATCAGGGCGTATTCGATCCCGTTGTGAACCATTTTCACATAGTTACCCGCTGATTTGGGTCCCATATAGGCCACGCAGGGCTCGCCCTTATAACGTG
>JBNKHB010000317.1:0-2887 GCA_050290125.1 Robiginitalea sp. | reverse complement strand
TAAAAGAGGAGGCTATCGAAAACCTGCAGGTAAACTCCGCAGATCAGCTGCTGCAGGGGCAGTCGGCCGGAACCCAGATCGTGAATGCCTCCGGGGTGCTCGGATCTGCGGCCGTCATCCGGGTGCGGGGTGTGAACTCCATCAATTCCGGTAGCCAGCCCCTGATCGTTATCGACGGCGTGCCGATCACGGACACGGAAACCAACACCCTGCAGCGGGGCGGGAATACGGGGATCAACCCACTTTCCTACGTCAACCCCAACGACATCCAGTCCCTTACGGTCCTGAAAGATGCGGGTGCAACCTCCATCTACGGTTCCAGAGGTGCCAACGGGGTGATCCTGATCACCACCAAGAAAGGCCGCAAGAACCAGGCAGCCACGGTAACCCTGGATATCAACACGCAGTTTACCCGGGCCACGGACGTTCCGGAAATCCTTACAGCGGATGAGTTCCGGCAATTCAAGGCCGAGGTAGCTTCGATCCAGCAGGGCGCCACTGTTACGCCAGAGGATCTGGGGCTCGGAGCCCTCGGCTCCGGCGGTACGGATTGGCTGAGCGGCGTACAGCGCACCGGAATCTCCCAAAATTACAATCTGGGGATACGCGGCGGCGGAGAGAAAACCACCTATTTCATGGGGTTGGATTATCAGAATACGGAAGGCTTCATCGTGGGGAACGACCAACAACGGGTCGGTGCCCGTGTCAACCTGGAAACGGATGTAAACGATTGGCTCAAGGCAGGAATGAACCTGGGGATCACCAATACCCGGCTCAACCGGATCGGGGTGGAAAACAACACCAATGCCCCCTTTACCACAGCCTTCCTGCAAAGTCCGATCATACCGGCCTTTGATTCAGATGGGAATTTTGCCCAGTCCGGCTCCTTTATTCCGAACATCTTTGCCGTAGTGGCCCTGGATACGGATGAATTGAAGACGTTCCGGACCATCGGCAACTTCTTTGCAGAGCTCACGCCATTCCGGAATTTTACCTATCGCGCCGAAGTGGGGATGGATAAACTGGAGCTGGAAGAATTCTTCCGCAGCGCCGAATTCAATACCCCGGGTGGATCCGCCCAACAGATCAATGTGGCTGAAGACCGCTGGCTGACCAACCAGACACTGACCTATGACAATACATTCGGTGAGGACCATAGCTTAACGGCCCTGGTAGGCCTTAACTATGAAGAGACGATTCGGACGCGGGCCAATGTGTCGGCTACCGGATTCCTGACGGACGGGCTCCGGAACCTGGGATCGGGCTCAACGCCTACCATCCTGAACGGGGACCGCTTTGACTCGCGCCTTTACGGTTTGTTCGGCCGGGTGTCCTATGATTACGCCGGCAAATACCTGGTGGAAGGTTCCCTGCGTCGCGATGGTTCCTCCCGATTTGGTAGGAACAACCGCTTCGGATATTTCTGGTCGGCAGCTGCCGGCTGGGTGATCTCGGAAGAAGGCTTTATGGAAGGCGCCGAATGGCTGGATTACCTGTCGTTGCGCGCCAGTATCGGGACCGTGGGTAACGACCGCCTCGGGACCTATCCCTCGCTGGGGCTCTTTAACGCAGGCGCTATCGCCGACTACAACGGCGAGTCCGGGGTTATCCCGAACCAGCCGGAGAATCCCGACCTGAAATGGGAAGAGAGCGAAACGCTGGACATCGGGTTCAAATCCACCGCCTTCGCCGGCCGCCTGAACCTGAATGTCTCTTATTTCAAGAAAACCACCAGCGACCTGCTGCTCAACCAGGTGTTACCGCCTCAGACCGGATTTGCGACCATCAGCCGGAACATCGGCGAGATGGAAAACAGCGGCTGGGAATTTGAGGTGAGCTCCATTAACGTGCGGACGGAAAACTTTGAATGGCGGACCAACCTGAACCTGGCCACCATCGATAATAAGGTGCTGAAGCTGAATGACGACGCCGCAACCGATCTGCAGGGACGTAAGATCATCGACGGGACCATCCAGCGGGCCATCGAGGGAGAGTCCCTGAACAATTTCTTCCTGATCCGCTTTATCGGTGTTAACCCGCAAACCGGGGACGCCGAATGGCTGGATGCCGATGGGAATGTGACCACGAACCCGGGTTCCAATGACCGCGTGGTAGCCGGCAGCCCGCTACCGGATTTCTCAGGGGGAATCACGAACACCTTCACCTGGGGGGATTTTGACCTCTCCGTGCTGATGAACTATTCCTACGGGAACCAGGTAGTAATCGACGGATTGCGGTTCGCGGACGGGAACGACGCCATTGGCGGGATCGTGAACATCCGGCGCCAGAACCTGAATTTCTGGCGGCAACCAGGCGACAATGCCTTTCTGCCCAGCCCGACCAGCTCTACCTTTAACCTGTTCAACCAAAGGTCTACCCAGCAGATGCTGGACGCCTCGTACATCCGGTTAAAGAACATCACCCTGGGCTATTCCATGCCTCAGGAAACGCTGGAGCGGCTCGGAAATATCTTTAAGGGTATCCGGTTCTACGTAACAGGCACCAACCTGTTTACCATTAAGAAAGATGAGATGGAAGGGATAGACCCGGAAGTGACGGATGATATCGACCCGCTGTTCCAGGGTGAGTCCTTCTTTACCGCTCCCCAATCCAAATCGCTTCTTTTCGGAGCCAGATTACAATTCTAAAAAAGAAACTATGAAAGCAAGTAAGATACTTATACTGATATTCGGAATCATCTCGGCGTTCTCCTGCGAAGACCGCCTGGATGTGATCCCTGAAGATCAGGTTGCTTCGAACACCGTTTTTAGCAGCCTGGCCACCGATTCACCGTTGTTACTTTGCCTGGATGATGTCCATTGGGCTGATGAGGCGACCATGGGTTGGCTGCAATACGTGACCAAACGCCTGACGGGCAGTAACATCT
>JBNKHB010000316.1:0-2890 GCA_050290125.1 Robiginitalea sp. | reverse complement strand
AACCACAACGGACCGGCTGTCCCGTGAGCGGCAATACGGCACACTCCATTTTGAATTGATGGGCCGGAACTTTAGCCTTGAGGTTTACCAGAGCCCCGAGCTCATCATGACGGAAGGCTTTGAGGATTACCTGTTTTTGCCGTTTACGGATCTTACCAACGGTTCCGAGACCTATCACGGCGGGCGGTACATGGACCTTCGCATCCCGTCCAGGGATTCCGTTTTGCTCGACTTCAACAGGGCCTATAATCCGTTTTGCGCCTATAACGTGGAGTTTTCCTGCCCCATCGTCCCGGAGGTTAACCACCTGGAGCTCCCGGTACGTGCCGGGGTCATGGCCTACCGGAAATAGAAGACCCCCCGGTAGGAACCGAGGGGCCTTCGCAATTAACCAAACTAAACAAATGGGCGGTCTTCGATATTTTTAGAAGGAGTAGACGGCAGCCAGCAGGAATGAAGCCAGGCTGTCACCGATCTCCAGGTCACTATCTACAAAATAGAAGCTATCGTCGGAAGCACTGTCAAAGCGGATCTCCGGCTTGATGATCAGGTGCTCTCCAACTGTGGCGCTTCCAGTAAGGGTAACAGCCAGTACGCTGGCATCCGGCTCGATCGTTCCAATAGCTCCGTATACTTCCATCTCAGAGAAGTACTCCCCGCGCAGGCCGATGGCAAAGTTCTCGGAGGTTTGGTACTGAGGGTAAAGCGCTACACCGTAGAAGCCTACCCCGTCCGTATCCTGGTAAGTGGCATTGATGCCCAGGAAGAAATCTTCGCTGAGGTCAAACCCGCCGGTATAGTCGATCTGGAAGAGGGCTTTTGCATCCGTGTCCACAAAACTGCCGGTGGTAGTGTCGTAGAATTCGGTAAAGCCCTGCTTGCCGTACAACAGGTTCAGGTACTGCCCTGAATACCCGAGTTGCGCGCCGAAAGAAGGCGTCCCGAAAGGATCGAACTCGGTCCAGTCGGTCGGGTTCAGGATCGCCAGCATGAGCGATACGTCGTTGCCCAGGTCAAAATCCGCTTTCAGCCCGGTGTGGGAGAACGGCCCGTAAGAGAACATGTACGAGGTGCTGTAGTTGAAGTTGGCCACCGGCGAGATTACTTCATACCCCAGGAAGGTGTTGAAGTTACCGAAGGTCAGGGTAACATTGTCGCTTACATTCCAGTACACATACAATTGGTTTACGATGGCCGGGGAACCGAAGGAATTGAATACGGCGTCCTCACCGCGAGGTCCGAAGACCAGGTCAGCTACGGCCCCAACGGAACCGTGCTCATACGAAAGGACCGCATTGGCCATCCCGATGGCAAAACCGGTATCGTTCGCAAAAGAGCTGCCCGGTGCGGAAGGAAAGGCGATCGCGTCTCCGTTCTCGTCCAGGACCACTTTGTTGAGCCCGTTTAAATTGGCGCGGTAATAGGCGTCCACGGAACCGCTCAGGGTAAATCCGTCGGTCCAGCTGGACTCCTCTTCGTCCTGTGCGCTGAGTTGCGCACTGCATATCATTACTGCAAGCAGCAGGAGATATTTTATGTATTTTGTATTGATAATTGATTTCATAGTACTACAGTTTAGACGCTTAAAGCGTGTTTGAAATTTGTTGAGTTAGTCTTTGAAAGAGATTGTTAAACGGAGCGTTCTGCCAAACGCTCCGTTTTTTGTTGCGTTTATCAGTGTTGGTTCATCCGGAAATCGGCATAGGCATCCATACCGTGTTCGTGGATATCCAGGCCTTCCAATTCTTCTTCCTTGGAGACGCGGATCCCAACAACCTTCTTCAGGATAAAGATGATGATGAAGGCGGTAACGATACAGAAGATCCCTGCGGCGCCCACACCGGTGAGCTGATACAGGAACTGATCCACACCGGCATTGTCACCAAAGATCCCGACAGCCAGGGTTCCCCAGATACCACAGATCAAGTGAACGGTTACAGCACCTACCGGGTCGTCCAGACGGATCCGGTCGATAAGGGCCACACCACCTACGATGATGGCACCGGCGATGATCCCGATCAGCACTGCTTCATTCGGGGACATCAGGTCCGCACCGGCGGTGATACCTACCAGACCGCCCAGGATCCCGTTCAGGAACATGGTAAGGTCGTAGTTCTTGTACGCCAGTGTTGAGACGATAAAGGCGCTCACACCACCTGCTGCCGCTGCAAGGCTGGTCGTTACCAGCACCAGAGAGGTGAGGGCAGGATCTGCCGACAGTACGGAACCTCCGTTAAAGCCGAACCAGCCGAGCCACAGGATCAGCACCCCTGCTGTTGCCAGCGGGATGTTGTGGCCTGGGATGGCCTTGGGTTTCCCGTCTTCGCCGAATTTTCCGATCCGGGATCCGAGCAGCCAGATCGCGATCAGCGCGCCCCAGCCTCCTACGGAGTGTACCAGGGTGGAACCGGCAAAGTCATAGAATCCACCGTCCTCGCCGCCAAGCGTGGAAAGGAATCCGCCGCCCCATTGCCAGGAACCGACAATCGGGTAGACCAGGCCTACATAAAGAATGGTAAAGATCATGAACGGGCCGATCTTGATCCGCTCCGCTACCGCTCCGGATACGATGGTGGCCGCTGTGGCCGCAAACATACCCTGGAACAGGAAATCGGTCCAGTAAGTGTAACCTCCGTCTGCGTAATCCGGGGTGAGCCCGGCAGCATCCGTTTCCAGCCCGAAGCCGGCAAATCCGAGGAAGCCGTTAAATTCCCCCGGGTACATCAGGTTAAATCCGCCGATGTAATACATCAGCAGGCCTACTGTAATAATAAAGATGTTCTTAAATAAAATGTTGATGGTGTTTTTCTGCCGCGTCAGCCCGATTTCCAGGAACGCGAAACCGAGGTGCATAAAGAACACCAGGGCCGTACAGAGCATCATCCATACG
>JBNKHB010000315.1:0-2902 GCA_050290125.1 Robiginitalea sp. | reverse complement strand
TCGTTGAGGGCCATGATCCGGCTTTCATATGCCTGGGCGAAGGGACAGGTATTGCAGGTAAATACAACGATAAAACCCTTGGCGTCCGCGTAATCGGCAAGGCTTACCTGGCTTCCGTCCACCGAGGGCAGCTTAAAATCCATGGCCTTGTCTCCCACGGAATAGCCCTGTGCCTGGGCAGGTACTGCATTGAAGCCCAGGAGCAGGCCGAACGCGATAATGGTGATTGCTGTTTTCATAAAATGTGTTTTTAGCGTGATAAGAAAGTTTCAACCGCGGCCCTGAGATCCGGGCCGTCAAAGGTCTGTTCGTAAAATTCGCGGCGATCCGCGCTGTAGATGAGCGTGGCGGGGATGGCCCCGGACCAGGATTCGGATACCTGGGGGATCCAGTCGTTCTGCCGGGGATCGTTGAGGACCACCACCGGCGAGCGCAGGTTTTTCCGGCTGATGAATTCCGGCAACCGCTTTTCCCAGGCATTGGGGAAATCCAGGCTCACCAGGGTAACTTCCACCCCCCGGTCCGCCAGTTCCGCCTGCAGCGCTTCAAAGTGCGGCAGCTCCTTAATGCAAGGGGCGCACCAGGTAGCCCAGAAATTAACAACGCGCACCTTGCCGTCCGCCTGTTCAAACAGTGGTTTTAAGCCCTCAAAGGCCACCACCGGAATATCGCCGGCCTCGGAAGGAATAACGGTTTCTGGTTCGGCTTTAAGCCATGAATGATTCCCTGCCTGGGACCTGACGGAAATTTGGGCACAGCAAACGACTATACATAAAAGGATAGGGATGCGCATTGGGATGCTTGAGTCTCTCCTAAAATTAAGGCCTGGTTTTCTGACCGATAAGGGTTTAACAAAAATTTAGCGCATGGGTCCTTGGCGAAGCCGGAATATCGACATACATTTGTATATACAATTATTGTAAGTACAATGAATGTAGAAGCCGTCATAAAGACAACTGTCAGGATCCCGTTGAGACCGCGGACGATCATCCATTTGATGCTCGTCAGCAACCGGGTAAACGAGGCGGTTACCCAGGCGCTGAAGCCATACGACGTGAGCCTGCAGCAATTCAATGTGCTGCGCATCCTGAGGGGCCGCAAGGGGGAGCCGGCGAACCTGAGTACCCTCAACGAGCGCATGGTCAGCAAAATGAGCAATACCACCCGGCTGGTGGATAAACTGATCGCCAAAGGTTATGTAAAGCGCAACGTGTGCCCCAGCAACCGCAGGAAGGTAGAAATCTTCATCACCCCTGAAGGCAGTGAAGCCCTCAAAGAAATGGACCGAGCTGTTGACACGGCCGAACACGACCTGCTGACAGGATTCTCTGACGATGACCTGCGGCAACTCAATACGCTACTCGACAAATTTTAAACCCTATGCAAAAGAAAATAGAATCTACTACCAGCGTTGAAGAATACCTGGATCAACTGAACTGGCGGTATGCCACCAAACGTTTTGATGCGGACCAAAAAATCCCGGACCACCTGATGGATGCCCTGTTGGAGTCGGTGCGCCTGAGCGCCTCCTCCTACGGCCTGCAACCATACAAGGTACTGGTTATTACCGATCCCGAATTGCGGGAAAAACTCCGCCCCCTGTGCTGGAACCAGGCGCAGATCACCGAAGCATCGGCCGTACTGGTCTTTGCGAACTACGCGGACTTTGACGGCGAGTTGATCGACTCCTACCTGGAGACGGTTGCCGAAGTAAGGAATACGGGATTGGATCAGCTAAAAGGCTATGGTGATTTCATGAAATCGAAACTCCTGGACCTGCCATCGCAGACCAAGGCAGAGTGGACGGCCCGCCAGGCCTATATCGCACTGGGGAACCTGCTGTCCGCGGCAGCGGCCTTCCGCATCGACGCCTGTCCCATGGAAGGTTTTGAGCGGGAAAAAGTGAACGAATTGCTGGACCTTCCTTCAAAGGGACTCAGCGCGGCCGTGATCGCGCCGGTGGGTTACCGTTCCGAAGAAGACGCCACCCAGCATAACAATAAAGTGCGCAGACCTGAAAACGAACTGTTCGTGCACCTCTGAAATTGAATTTAATAATAACGTAAAACTAGAAACAGAACCATGAAAAAGAATTTTGTAACACTTGCATTGACCCTGATCGTAGGGGGTGCAGCCCTGGCGACCGAACCGGTTGAGACCGAAACCAAGACCGTGGATGCCGAAAAGAGCAACGTAACCTGGAGAGCATACAAGGTTACCGGATCCCATATGGGTACCGTAGCCCTTAAGTCCGGTTCCCTGGTATTCGAAGACGGGGTACTGTCCGGCGGGGAATTTGTCACCGATATGACTACGCTGACGGCCACCGATCTGGAAGGCGAGTGGAAGGATAAGCTGGTCGGCCACCTGAAATCCGACGATTTCTTTGCAGTAGCAAGCCACGAAAGCTCCAAACTGGTCTTTACCAGTGTTAAAGCCAACGGCAAGAACTCCTACGAGGTGACTGCCGACCTGACCATCAAGGGTATTACCAAGCCGGTAACCTTTGACCTGGCCGTGTACGGCAACAAGGCAAATGCCACCGTAAAGATCGACCGGAGCCAGTACGACATCAAGTACAATTCCGGCAGCTTTTTCGAAGGCCTGGGAGACAAACTCATCTATGACGAGTTTGACCTGGTAGTGGACCTGGAGTTCGCATCCGCCAGTTAACCCGAAACCCCCGAAATTGAAAAACGCCGGCTTTGCCCGGCGTTTTTTGTGCACTGCATTTGAGAAATTAAAATTCTGTCCTATATTTGGGGTCTATGAATATGAAGAATCATACTAACTGGTGGTGGAAGTTCACAGGAGAAATCTCGTGACCTGAGCCCGTTTAGTATACCGATATAGAAGGCTTGTCTGTCACGACAGGCCTTTTTTTTTGGTCCATGAATCAAGT
>JBNKHB010000314.1:0-2903 GCA_050290125.1 Robiginitalea sp. | reverse complement strand
CGCCCTTTTCAAAACCATCTTTATAGGTCTTAATGGAGAAGACGTCTTTGATGCCGGGCATGGCTTTAATATTCTCCAAATTGCGAATAGCCTTAAATTGCTTACCGAAAGCAGGGGGATGCACAATCATCGCAATTAACATACCCTCCTTGCGGTAATCCGAACCGAACATAGGCTGCCCCGTCACGATCTTCGGTCCGTCCACATTCTTCTGGTCGGTGCCAATGATGCTGAAATTGTTGATATCCTTCAGTTCAACTTCTTCGGGCACCTCTACCGTCTCTGGCGCCTGACCCGGCACTTCCACCCCGGCCGCAGCGGAGGCCATTTCGCCGTAACCGGCTGAACGGCCGCTCCCCTTATGGTGGAGCACACCCGCTTCCGTGGTAATTTCTTCTACGGGCACTTCCCAGGCGCGCGCCGCCGCCTGCCGCAGCATTTGCCGCGCAGTGGCCCCTGCCATCCGCAAGCCGTCCCATCCCTGGCGGATGGACTGGCTGCCCCCGGCCAGCTGCCGGGTAAAGATATCCGTATTGAGAGGCGCCTGTTCCACGATTACATCCTTCCAGGCGCAGTCCAGTTCCTCGGCCACGATCATCGGCATCGCGGTTTTGATATTCTGTCCGATCTCCGGATTCGGCGACATGATGGTCACCATCCCGTTGTCTCCAACTTTCAAAAAGCCGTTCAGCTGGAACCACTCATCGGGAAGGACGCTCACCTCTTCCGGGGTCATTTTACAGGATGCAAGCCAGTTAAAGCCCAGTACGAGCCCGCCGCCCGCCAACCCGGTGTTGCGTATAAAGGCCCTGCGGCCCACTTTCGTTTTTACAAGTGTCATTGTTTGCGTTTTCTGGGGTTAGTGTCCGGTTAGGATTCGGTGTTGGCGGCCAGTTTGATGGCCTTTTTGATCCGGAGGTAGGTGCCGCAGCGGCAAATGTTGCCGTTCATCGCACCCTCGATTTCCTCGTCGCTCGGGTTCGGGTTGTTCTTCAGAAGGGCTGCGGCCGACATGATCTGCCCGGCCTGACAATACCCGCACTGGGGCACGTCTACTTCCAGCCAGGCCTTTTGCACCGGATGGTCGCCGTTTTCGGATAGTCCTTCGATAGTGGTTACTTCCTGGCCTCCGACAGAGGAGACGGGCGTCATGCAGGAACGCATGGCTACCCCGTTCAAATGGACCGTACAGGAGCCGCATTGCGAGATGCCGCAGCCGTATTTGGTCCCTACCAGATTCAGGTGGTCTCTGAGCACCCACAACAGGGGTGTAGCCGGATCTACGTCCACCTCCCGGCTTGTTCCGTTAACTTTAAGTGTAAATACTGCCATGATTGATAGTTGTCCGCCTGAAATTAGGGATTAATTCCGTTAAGAAATCCCTAAAATCAGGTTGCAGCATGCATAAAGTGTTAAAGTTCACGTCTGTCTCCGGTTCAAAGTCCCTGAACCACCGAAAATTTATATGAAAATCAGGATTTTCATTGGGGTTGAATTTTGTTTCATTTCTTTTGTTAGTTGAGACCATGAAATCACTTGTTCAGAGAGGGATATTGCTTGCCACCGCGGTAATGGCCTTGGCGGCATGCAGGCAGGTGTCGGAAGCAACCGCCCCCGAGAAACCGCGCATCGTGGTCACTACCGACCCCGAGTTGGACGACCTGAATTCCTTGCTCCGCTTCCTGCTCTACAGCACGGACTTTCAGGTAGAGGGCCTGGTCTATGCCAGCAGCCAGTTCCACTGGAAAGGCGACGGCAAGGGAACCAAGCACTTTGTGCCGGGACGGGAGTACACCCGCTTTGGCCTGGATATTTGCCCCTGCGAATCCTGGCGCTGGAAGGAAGGCGAGCGCTTTATCCACGAAGCCGTGGAGGCCTATGCAAAAGTTTATCCCAACCTGAAGGTGCACGATCCGGACTATCCGGATCCGGAATACCTCCTCTCGAAGATCCGCTACGGCAACATTGAATTTGACGGCGATATCTCCAGGGATTCCCCGGGCTCGGAACTGATCCGAACGCTGGCGCTCGATTCGGTGCCCGGTAAGTTGTATTTGGGCGCCTGGGGCGGACAAAGCACCATTGCCAGGGCCCTGAAGTCCATCCAGGACGAATACGAAGGCAGCCCCGGGTGGGCGGAGCTGCACCGCAGGATCTCCGAAAAGCTGGTGATCATGCCCTTTGGCGACCAGGACGATACCTACGGCAACTACATCCAGCCCAACTGGCCCGGGATCGCCTACCACCAGGTAACGGATGGGCCCAATTACGGCTACGGCGCCCAGCTACGCGCCAGCGCCGCGGATTCTTTATACCTCACCGCAGACTGGATCGGCGCGAATATCCGGCGCGGGCCCATGGGCGACCTTTATCGGGTCTGGGGCGACGGCAAGCAGATGGTGGAAGGGGATATCTTTGACTTTTTCGGCCTTACCGGTTATACGGCCGAAGAACTGCGGGAACAGGGCTATGTGGTCTGGATGCCGCTGCAGGAGCCGGGTTCCTTCCTGAGCGAAGGAGATACCGGCACCTATATGAATTTGCTGGACAACGGGCTGCGCGCCGGCGACGATCCCGCCTTTGGCGGCTGGGGTGGCCGCGTCCCTGCCGACGAGCCAATTGCCGGGGAAATCCAGGTCCGGCCGGAATTCTTTCCCGCCGTCCAACGGGATTTTGCCAGCCGGGTACAATGGTCCGTAACCCCAAAATACGAAGATGCCAACCATCCGCCCAACGTAAGTGTTGAAGGAGCATTGGAGCGTAGCGCGCGGCCCGGAGAAACCATCCGATTCCAGGCCCGCGTTTCGGACCCGGACGAAGATGCGGTTTCCCTCCGCTGGTATGCCCATACCGCCGGCAGAGTTGGCATCCCCATTTCCCAGCATGCCGAAGGGCAGGCAGCG
>JBNKHB010000313.1:0-2910 GCA_050290125.1 Robiginitalea sp. | reverse complement strand
TTTTTGATCCTATGACCGCCGAAGTACTCAACAAGGTTATTCGCATTGTGCTGGCCGATGATCACGCATTGGTTCGGGATGGGATCCGCTCCCTTTTGGAAGAGGAGTTGAATGTTGAAGTTATCGGGGAAGTCTCCAACGGTGTAGAGGCACTGAAAATGGTCGCGGAAAAGGATCCGGATTTGCTGATCATCGATATCCGGATGCCGGAAATGGGAGGGATTGAAGCGGTTGAAGCCTTGAATAAACAGGGTACGCGAACCAAATGTATCATCCTCTCCATGCACGATTCGGAGGAGTACATCCTAAAATCGGTGAAAGCCGGCGCCTATGGCTATTTGCTCAAGGATGCCGACCGGGGAGAGTTCATCCGCGCCATTCAGAGTGTAAGCGAAGGGGATAAGTATTTTAGTGGTGATATATCCGATGTCCTGGTAAAAAACCTGCTGGATCGTCCGGAGACCGAAACGGTTGCGCCAAAACCACAGCCATTTGAAGAGGTTCCCTTTGACCTTACAAAGAAGGAACTTCAGGTGTTGAAGCTGGTCTTATCGGGGCTCACCAACAAGGAAATATCCGAGCGACTCCAAAACAGTCAGCGGACCATCGAGACCCACCGCTTTAACCTGATGAAGAAGATGAATGTGAAGAATCTTCTTGAACTCTCCAAAAAGGCGCAGGAGCACCAGCTAACCTAGATTGGAAATTGGAAATTAACCTTCCTGATTTTTACCATTTCCGTAAAAATCAGGGTGACTTTTACCAAAAAACAACCAGCTATCCCATTGAAGTATAATAATTTAGACCTATAATTCCAGGTCCGATCCTGTATGAGGCAAGGCGAAACACATAAGACGATCTGTTCCTATTGCGGAGTGGGCTGCGGCATTAAGGTCCACAAGGATTCCAGGGGCGTACTCTCCGTAAGTGGCGATGAGGATTATCCGGTGAACAAGGGTATGCTTTGCACCAAGGGCAAAACCTTGAACTATGTGGCCCAGGATACGTCGGACAGGATCCTCTATCCCTCACTGAGATGGAGCAAGCATCATCCGATGCAACGCGTCAGTTGGGAGGTGGCAATGAAACGCGCGGCCGCTGTCTTTGGAAGCATCATAGAGCGCCACGGGCCGGACAGCGTTGCCTTTTACGTATCCGGACAGTGCCTGACGGAAGAGTACTATCTGGCCAATAAGCTGGTGAAAGGCTTTATCGGGACCAATAATATTGACACTAATTCCCGGCTGTGTATGAGCTCGGCAGTAGTCGGGTATAAAAAGATGCTCGGTGCCGATGCGGTGCCCATTTCCTATGAGGATATAGAACTGGCGGATTGTTTTCTGATTGCGGGGGCCAACCCGGCCTGGTGCCATCCCATCTTGTTCCGCCGCCTGGAAAACCACAAGGAGCGCCATCCCGATACCCGCGTAATCGTTGTGGATCCGAAAAAGACACAGACCTGTGCCCTGGCGGACCTGCATTTACAGATCCTGCCCGGGACTGACGTGATCCTCTTCAACGCGATTGCCCGGTACCTTATTGAAAAGAAAAAGATAGACCGGCAGTTTATCCAAAAGCATACCGTGAACTTTGATGCTTGTAAGAAACGTGCATTTGAGTACAGCCTTACCCAGGCCGCGGATTTGTGCGGTATACCGGTCAGGGATTTAAAACTGGCGGGTAAATGGATCGGGGATGCAAGAGGCTTCATCAGCATGTGGACCATGGGATTGAACCAAAGCGTGATAGGGGTGGACAAGAATCTCTCGCTGTTAAATCTAAACCTGCTCACCGGACAAATAGGGAAACCAGGCTCCGGTCCCTTTTCCCTGACCGGGCAGCCCAATGCCATGGGGGGGCGGGAAGTTGGTGGAATGGCAACCTTGCTGGCGGCCCATCGCGACCTGGCCAACCCGATCCACCGACAGGAAGTGCAGGATTTCTGGGGAGGTCAGGCCATCAACGCCAAGCCCGGACTTACAGCCACCGAAATGTTCAAGGCCCTGGGTGACGGCAGGCTGAAGGCCATCTGGATCATATGCACCAACCCCGTGGTTAGCCTGCCGGATGTCCTTCAGGCTGAAGAAGCGCTCGCCCGGGCTCCTTTTGTAGTGGTGCAGGACATATCACACCGGTCCGAAACCGCTGCATATGCCGATCTGCTTTTACCCGCCGCGGGCTGGCTGGAAAAGGAGGGAACCATGACCAACTCGGAAAGGCGGATAAGCTATCTCCCGAAGGTGTTGGACCCGCCAGGCGAGGCCCGGCCGGACGCTGAGATACTCTGGCAATTTGCCCAGGAGATGGGCTTTTCCGGGTTTGATTACCAGCATGCGGGAGAAGTTTATGATGAATACTGCCTGCTGACCAAGGGGACCGGGATGGATATTTCCGGTCTTTCTCATGAGCGCCTACGCCATGAAGGCAGTTTTCAGTGGCCCGTACCCGGTAAGGAGCATCCGGGCACGCCACGCTTATTTACGGACCAGTCGTATTTCACAGGTGACGGAAAGGCGCATTTCAATGCTCCGACACAGCTGGTCAATCTCTCGGAACAAACCGATCCTGATTTTCCGCTCATCCTCAATACCGGCAGGGTCCGTGACCAATGGCACACCCGGACAAAGACCGGCAAGGTCAAACGTTTGCTGTCGCATATCCCCATGCCCTACCTGGAAATGAACAAGGTGGATGCCTTCCTGAGGGGCTTAAAGGACGGCGACCTGGCAGTAGTCACCAGCCGGAGAGGGAGTGTAAGGGTTAAGGTAAAACTCAGTTTTGATATCCGGGAGAATGTGGTATTCCTTCCAATCCACTGGGGAAAGGTAGAAGAAAATGATTTTGCCAGGGTCAATAACCTAACCAACAACCTGGTGGATCCGGTTTCCAAAGAGCCCGATTTTAAGTTCA
>JBNKHB010000312.1:0-2922 GCA_050290125.1 Robiginitalea sp. | reverse complement strand
CATTACCCTGAGCAACCTGATCATCCAGGACTCCCCCCACTGGCTGCAGAACAGGCTGCGCGCAATCGGTCTCAATCCCATCAACAATGTGGTGGACGCTACCAATTATGTGCTGCACGAATTAGGCCAGCCATTGCACGCCTTTGATGCAGACCGGATCCATGGCAAGAAGGTAGTGGTGAAAACGGCGGAGCCAGGAAGCAAGTTCATGACCTTGGACGGCGAGGAGCACTTCCTGCAGGCGGATGACCTGATGATTTGCGACGCCGAAAAGCCCATGTGTATCGCAGGGATTTTCGGTGGGATCAACACGGGGGTAACGGAAGATACCCGGTCCATTTTCCTGGAGAGCGCTTATTTTGATCCGGTTGCCGTGCGCAAGACAGCCAAACGACTGGGCCTCAGCACGGATGCCTCCTTCCGCTTTGAACGCGGGGTGGATATTGAAAATACGGAATACGCCCTGGTTCGCGCCGCTGTCCTTATACGCGACATAGCCGGCGGGGAGATCAGTTCGGACCTGGTAGACCTCTACCCCAACAAGATGCCGGACAACAATGTCTTCCTGAGCAATGAAAAGATCAAAAGCCTGATCGGCACCGAAATACCGAAGGATACCATCCTGGGCATCCTTGCCTCGTTGGATATCCAGGTTAAGAATGTTACGGAAACAGGATTTGGGCTGGTCATACCCTTTTATCGGGTGGATGTTCGCAGGGAGGTAGACGTAATCGAGGAAATCCTGAGGGTTTACGGTTACAATACGGTACCCGACAAGACCAAGTTTACGGCTTCCATCCTGCCGCCCGCCCCGAACGCCCCGCATGAAATTCAGGAGCGTATCGGAAACCGGCTGGCTGCACTCGGTTTCGACGAAATTCTTGGCAACAGCCTTTGTAATCCCCGTCACAACGAGATGCTGGGCGGTCCGGCCTCGGAAAGTGTCATACTGCTCAATCCGTTGAGCAACGAATTATCAGAGCTTCGCAAGGATCTTTTGTTCACCGGCCTGGGTGCCATTGCACACAACCTGAATCGCCGACAAAGCGATTTAAAACTCTTTGAATTCGGTAAGATCTACGAAGAACATAAAGGTGAACGCTGCGAATCCGAGCGCCTCTCACTAGTGCTCACCGGCAACCGAAGCGGCGCACATTGGGCTGCAAAACAGCAGGCGGTCGGGTTCTTTTACCTGAAAGGGGTGGTGAGGAATTTGCTTGAAGCCCTGGATCTGGGAGACTACAAAGAACAACCCCTGAACGACCCGCGGTTTTCGGAAGCCCTTCAACTTAAAAGCGGTAAAAATACCCTGGCCGAATTCGGTATGGTGCATCCGTCCTTTCTTAAGGAGTTTGACATCCGCCAGGAGGTTTATTATGCCAGTCTGCACTGGGACCAGCTGCTGGAGGACCTGCCGGAGGCAGAAATGAGTTATACCGAGATTTCCAAATACCCGGAAGTTCGGAGGGATTTTGCCTTGCTGCTGGACAACACGGTCACCTTCCGCCAATTGCGTGACCTGGCTTTCGCAACAGAGCGAAAACTGCTCAGGGAGGTAGGATTATTCGATGTTTATACCGGAGACAAACTCCCCGAGGGCAAGAAGTCCTATGCATTGAATTTCGTGTTGCAGGACCCGCGTAAAACCCTTACCGACGGACAGATCGATGCCGCCATGTCCAAATTGCAGAATGCCTTCGAGAAGGAACTGGGTGCGGCTCTGAGATAATCAGAGCGGCCTGGGCAGGATTACCGAGTCGATTTCGTGGAATACGAGGTTCCGGCTGTTGCCATCCGCGCAGGTGATCCGGGCCCGGTTGCCTGAGCAATCCGTAAGGATGATGTCAGAACCCTCCATGGTTGCAAGCAATTCTTCGCCCTGCACGGTCGTAAAACGGGTGACGCCCTTCCCCTGGCAGAGCGCCTGGAGGATCTTTGAGGCTGTAAGTTCCCCCGCTACCATGTGATAGGCCACCAACGATTTAAGCCTGTGTTTATTTTCCGGCATTAGCAACTCCTGAATTTCCTCAGCTCCCAATTTGCCGAAAGCTGCATCTGAGGGCGCAAAAACCGTAAAGGGACCGTGATTTTCGAGTATCTCGGTGAGTTCCGCAGCCTGGACCACGGTATGAAGGGTTGGATATAATTCTTGCAATGAAGTTTCCCAACTGGGCTCCGGTGCTACCGGTCCTCCTTCTGCCTGGGCTTTCAGACCTATATTAGAGCCCAGGAGCAAGGCCGACCACAGCAAATAGAGGGAAAATCCTTTCATGTTCTCGATTTCGGGGGTAAAAAAACCGTTTCGACGAACGGTTCACTTTAGCCGACAATATACAATATTCAAGCGGCCAGGAAAGGGGGCACATTACCGTTCATAGAAATTAACATTTATTTAACATTTGTGTCTGGAGGAACCCATTTGACAGTAGCCGGGGCTTTGTTTATTTTTGAGCAACTTGCAGTGAAAAAGATGACGATTCCGCGTACCGATATTGAAAGAAATTTACGGCGCGAGCGTTCGAGGGCTTCGGATACCCATACGCTTGCCGAATGGCTGAGGCATTTGAATATAGATGCCGGAGCTCTGGAGGCAGCTTCCTCTTCCAGGTCCGAAGTAGGCCGGTTCAACGGCCTTGATCTTGAACGGTTGGAAGAGGACCGTATCTACCATTTGAGCCACATCAAACAAGTTTGCATTACCTATCGCCTTCGTTTTCTGGACCTCTCTTACTTTAAGCCCGCACTACCGGAGGAGGCCGTCGAAGCCATGCGGACATTGGAATCAGCACATGAGACCCAACTTCAGAACCTGAAGATCCTGGCCCCTTCCAGACTCTTTAAATTGGAGGACAAGGATGATCCGTTGCTGTTCGTTCCCCTGGGTGACGATTACTTTTACCTGGTCCATAAATGGGGAAACGA
>JBNKHB010000311.1:0-2923 GCA_050290125.1 Robiginitalea sp. | reverse complement strand
AACCAGTTCGGAAGGAAGATGTCGAAATTGTCCTTTTGCGAGTCGGAATACCGGCGCGCGATCAAGGTGAGCGGGCAGAACATTTTAAAGATCAGGAGCGTAAGCCCTTCCCCAATGACCAGGGCTATGCCCACCCAGGTCCACCGCGTTACCCGATCCGCTATTCCGGAATACAATACGTAAGCGATCACAGCTACAAAGAAACCCCAGATGAGGGTATGAATGAGCTTGACAGCGAGGAGTTTTTGGGTCGGGTTCATTGCGTGTTCCTTGTATTAATGGTCCCTTATAAAGGTATGTAAATGCGGACAGGATTCCAGGTCCCTGTCCCTGGACGAAACAATACCTTAACCTCCGGGGTTCCCGGTTATCCT
Source organism: Robiginitalea sp. (assembly GCA_050290125.1). Lineage (GTDB taxonomy): Bacteria > Bacteroidota > Bacteroidia > Flavobacteriales > Flavobacteriaceae > Robiginitalea. Next base: position 2,549 of record JBNKHB010000311.1, on the reverse strand, counting down.
TAAAATAATAGTACTTTTGCGGCTTCAAAAAAGTAAACCGGGCTTGCAACGCTTTGCGATCCCCGCCCTGCCTACCGATTCGTATGAGGAAATACCTGAATTTATTTGACTTCAAACAGAAAGTAGATTACAAGACCGAGGTGCTCTCCGGGCTCACCGTTGCCATGGCCCTGGTACCCGAAGCGGTGGCCTTTGCCATAATCGCCGGCCTGTCTCCGCTGACGGGCCTCTACGCGGCTTTTGTCATGGGCCTGGTAACTGCCGTACTGGGCGGAAGGCCCGGGATGATTTCCGGGGCTACCGGGGCGGTGGCCGTAGTACTGGTCTCACTGGCTGCTTCCCACGGGCCTGAGTACATCTTTGCCACCGTGGTGCTGGCCGGGATCATTCAGGTGGCCGCGGGTTTCCTGCGGCTTGGGAAGCTGATGCGCCTGGTGCCGCACCCGGTGATCTTCGGCTTCGTGAACGGCCTGGCCATTATCATTTTTATGTCGCAGTTGGACCAGTTCAAGGATGCCTCCGGGGCGTGGCTTACCGGAAAGGCCCTGTACATCCTGCTAGGGTTGGTGTTGTTGACCATGTTTATCATTTGGGGCCTGCCCAAGCTTACCAAAGCCGTTCCGGCAGCCCTGGTGGCCATCCTGGCCGTATTTGGGATCGTGCTGGCATTAGGGATCGATACCAAGACGGTTGGGGATATCGCTTCCATCAAAGGAGGCTTCCCACCCTTCCATATTCCGGTCGTACCGTTCAGCCTTGAAACCCTGACGCTTATATTCCCGTATGCGGCCATTGTAGCCGGAGTGGGATTGATCGAGAGTTTGCTTACGCTCAACATTGTTGACGAGATCACCGAAACCCGTGGGCGGGGTAACAAGGAAGCCGTAGCGCAGGGCGCCGCCAACATCCTGTCCGGTTTCTTCTCCGGGATGGGAGGCTGTGCCATGATCGGGCAGAGTCTGATCAATATCTCCAACGGGGCCAGGGCCCGGCTTTCCGGGATCGTTGCGGCGGTGGGCCTGCTCGCCATCGTCATGTTCGGTTCCGCCCTGATCGAACGGATGCCCATGGCGGCCCTTACCGGCCTGATGATCATGGTGGCCATCGGCACCTTTGAATGGGCCAGCCTGCGCACCTTCAACAAGATGCCCAAATCCGACATCTTTGTAATGGTGGTGGTAACGCTGGTAACGGCTGTCTTGCACAACCTGGCGCTGGCCGTACTGATCGGGGTGATCATATCAGCGCTGGTCTTCGCCTGGGACAATGCCAAACGAATCCGCGCCCGGAAATCCATCGACGAAAACGGCGTAAAGCACTACGAGATCTATGGCCCGCTGTTCTTCGGTTCGGTAACGGTCTTCAATGAAAAGTTCGACGTTGTGAACGACCCTGCGGAGATCATTATCGACTTCAGGGAGAGCCGGGTAGTGGACATGTCGGCCATAGAAGCCCTCAATAAGATCACCGAACGCTACATGAAAGTAGGCAAGACGGTGCACCTGCGACACCTCAGCAAGGACTGCCAGCAACTCCTGAAGAACGCAGATAAGATCATAGACGTCAATGTGCTGGAAGACCCTACCTACAAGGTGTTGGTGGATAAGGTTTGATTTCGGGTAATCAAATCCGTGTCCATCGGTTACAATTTTAAGGCTGATCCCCCAATTCAGCGGTGGTTTTGCCAGGAGGCCCATAGCTTTCCGTTGCTGCATCCAGGACCAGTACCCAATCGTTTCCGAATCCGGCTCCGGGAGCGGTGATGGAAATCCGCGCCGAGCGTTTTACGGTACCTCCCGGGAAACTGGCCCCGGTCCTGGGATCAAACCACCAGGCCACCAATGTGTCGGCCGGGAAGACGGATAGGTCGAGGCTCGCCTCGCCACCCAAAGGGAAGTATACCATAGCATACTTGCCGTCCGTATCCCGGGTGGCGCTCTTGTAGCCAGAAGTGTTATCCTGCTCCCCAATTAGTAAACCCTGGTCCGGAATCCTGGAAAGGTAAGGCCTGGAAAGCATCAGGTTCTTGAGGTGTCTTACCTGGTTGGCCATCGGCAGATCCAGGGCTTTGGTCCAGGGTCGGAGCGGGTGGTTTACAGGCTCACGGCCCGGTAGGTACATTTGCCATACGTCATGGCATCCGTAGGTTTGGCCAAAAGCCCCTGCAAAGACGTTCCAATACATGATGCGCCGAATGTCATCCGGTATGCTGTATCCTAATTCGCGCGCATTGAAACAATTTGGATGTTCCTCGTACAGGGGTTCCCCGTCCAGGACGGGTTTCACAGGGCTTAACGCATAGTCATGGGCAATGTGGCCATACGTGCCCTGGTTCGCACAATGACCGGTTTGATGCATATTGAAATCCAGCCATTCCTCTTGGTGGAACCAGGCGGAAGAGCCACCTCCATCCCTTGGTTGGGGGTGGAAACTCATCAGGGTTTTTTCATAACCCCCGGCTGTGCTGGCAATTCCTTCTGCGAGCTGATTCCAGATTTCAACATCCTCGGAACCATCCCGCGGATTGCGGTCTCCGCCAATTATCCAGA
>JBNKHB010000310.1:0-2954 GCA_050290125.1 Robiginitalea sp. | reverse complement strand
AGACGAATGCCCTGAGCGCCAGTGCGGTGGAAATGGGATTGCCGGGCAGGCCAAAGAAGGCGCTGCCGTTAGGCAGTTTTGCAAAAAGAATTGGCTTCGCGGGTTTTATCCTCGCTTTGTGGAAGACGATGTCGGCGCCGGCCGCCTTCAGGACCGGCTTTACGAAATCATATTGGCCTGCGGATACACCACCGGTGGAAAGGATGATCTGAGGCCGGGACGCAAGAGCCGTATCGAGCGCGGCGGCAAAGGGCACCAGATACCGGTCCAGGGCATTCCGGCTGTAGTGATCTACCGTAAACCCCTCTCCTCCGGGTGCAGCCCGCTTTACCAGCTGGCCGGTCTTCCCGTCAAATACCAGGTAGAGCGTGTAATCGTCGTCTTCCGCCTGCCAATTCAACGCCCGGCCCTCCAACCGATCGCTTAGGTCGGCGTAGCCGGTGCGGTCCCCGAAGACCAGGGCATAGAGCAAACGCGCGTTGGGTTGGGATTCCGGATCGGGAGGCGTCAGGAGGCCTTCAACACTGGTCCCCCGCCGTATGCGCCTCTGGCTCACCACCAGTTGGGAAGCCGCGTGGTGCGCATCTATTTGCGGGCCTCCGAAAGGCCATCCGGTACCCAGGGTCAGGTCCACCTGCATCCCCAGGTTTTCTGCCGTGCGCACCGTGTGCGCAAACCGGTCCATCCAGGTTTTGGAGAGGAAAGGGATTTCTGAAGCCGTTTCGGTTTGAATGCCGTAAATGGGAGCTATTTCCACCCCGCCCAAGCCTGCGCTGTCCATGGCCTGGAGCAGCCTGGTAATTTCCTGGGGCTCCACCGCATTGCCCATCCACCACCAGCGGGTCCAGGGGCGCTGTTGTGACCCTGTTTCCGGCCAGGCACCTACGGTTTGTTGCGCCGGCAGCATTTGTGCCAGCAGGCCAAATAACAGAATGGTCAGGAGTTGGCCGTATCCGGCCTTATCAGGTATTGCGGCGCGGTGCACAGGGATCAGGTTTGTGAAAGCCTTTTATCAACGATACCCGATGCCTTCCAGATTCCCGTAGCTGATCCGGATCGCATCCATGGGTTCCATCCCGTCAAAAGTCATATCCTGTTCCACAATGTAGTATTCCATTCCGGATTTTTCCTTTTGGGCCAGGATGCGCTGAAAATCGATGCTCCCGGTACCGACGGGGGCAAAACGGCCCTGGTCGTCCATATCCTTAACGTGCCATACCTTGAAGCGGCCCGGGTATTTCTCAAAGTAGTCCAGCGGGTCTACGCCGGCCCGGGTAACCCAATACAGGTCCATTTGGAAATTGACGGTTTCCGGATCGGTATGTTCCAGGAAATAATCCATTGGCACAATGCCGTTCGCATTGGTTTCAAATTCAAAGGCGTGGTTGTGGTAGAGCAATTCCAGGCCGGCAGCTTTGCATTTTTCCCCCACCACATTTATGATCCGGGTAATTTCCTCCACGTCATCGCTCATATTTAGCGTCCGTGTCTCGGGATCAAAACTGAAGTGGCCCATGGGCGGGACCGGGATCACAAAATACCGGAAGCCTGCGGCCTTGGTGTCGGCGATCATTTGGTCGGCGTTATCCAGGGTAACCGCTCCCTGGTGAACGCTCAGTGGCACCAGTCCCTGGCTTTCCAGATAGGACTTGAATTCGGCTGGGGCCATGCCGTAAAATTTCCCGTCCTGATAATTCGTGGCCTCGATATTCACATAACCGATCTCGGCGATTTGCTTCAATACGCCTTTAGGATCCTGGTCCATCAGGTCCCGGACGGTGTAAAGCGTTGCCCCGGGCTCCGGTAGCTGAGCCTTGGTAGAACAGGCGGTAAAAAGTAGGGAGGCCATCAACGCGGCCATAAGGGAAGTTCGTAAGGTAGTAAACATGATCAGGTGTTTTGTTCGTTTCTTGTTTAAAGGCATATTGCGGATTGGGTATCCGGAACTTCTGCCAGCTTCTAAAGATAGGTAAAAGGAAGGATTTGATAAGGGCGAGGATACGGCTTCATCCAAGGCCTGACAGATGTCATTTATCCATTAGGGGCGCCGGATTATCTTTAAGCGGATCCAATGGAATTGGATATCTTTATAAGCAAACCCAACCGAAAATGCTCCCGTCATGACTGAGCAAGCTAAACCCGTTAACCCGTTCATCGCCGACCTGGATCCCGAGACCATCCGGGAAGTCCTGCGGCGTAATTATATCGGATCCCTGGCCTTCGTGGCTCACAAGGCGCCCTATGTGCTGCCGGTAACCTATTATTTTGATGAAGCCACCGACAGCCTGCTCAGCTACAGTATGGAAGGTCACAAAATTGCGTCCATCCGGGAACATCCCGCCGTAGCCCTTGGCGTCTATGAATTGGAATCGCCGGTACGCTGGCGTTCCGTGCTGGTGCACGGCCGGTTTGAGGAACTGAGCCAGATCGATGCGAAATCCGGGCTTCACCGCTTTACGGAAGGAATCCGCGAACTCCTGAAACAGGAGGGTGTCGAGGGTGAACAATACATCCGCGATTTCTCCAGCAAAGCCATGGGCGTTGGAACGCCATTGGTCTATCGCATACGGATCGATACCTGGTCCGGCAAATACCGCAAGAATTAGGGGTTACTGCGTCAGGCCCAGCAAGAAGTCCTGGAATGCCTCTGTATCGTAGTCCCGCATCCCCTCATAGCGGAACATTCGATTTCCTCCCGATCCTATGAGATAGGTAACGGGAATGGTCCGGGATTTAAAAATATCCGGCATCGTTCCTGCCACCCGATAGATTGGAAATTCATATCCTTTTTGCGCTTTGAAATCCAGCGCTTTTTGAAAATCGCGGTCCCTGCTCACCATCAGAAAATGCACGTCGCTGCCGGTCCGCTTGTATAGTTCATGGATGCCGGGCAACTCCGCGATACAAGGTGCACACCAGGTGGCCCACTGGTTCATAAAAACCGGCTTACCCTT
>JBNKHB010000309.1:0-2970 GCA_050290125.1 Robiginitalea sp. | reverse complement strand
CCGAGGCCGAGGCCATCCTGGCCGATGGCGGCGACCCGGAGATGGAGGAGATGGCCAAAATGCAGCTGGAAGAGGCTCGTGAGGCCCTGCCGGCACTGGAAGAGGAGATCAAGGTACTGCTCATTCCCAAAGACCCGGAAGATGCCAAGGACGTGGTGATGGAGATCCGCGCGGGTACGGGCGGCGACGAGGCCAGCATCTTTGCCGGCGACCTGTTCCGCATGTATACCAAATACTGCGAAAACCGGGGCTGGAAGACCCAGGTACTGGACCTTAGCGAAGGGACCAGCGGAGGGTACAAGGAAATCCAGTTTGAGGTAAGCGGGGAGGATGTCTACGGCACCCTGAAGTTCGAAGCCGGGGTACACCGCGTACAGCGCGTCCCTCAGACCGAGACGCAAGGCCGGGTACACACAAGCGCCGCCACCGTCATGGTGCTGCCCGAGGCAGAGGAATTTGAGATCGAGATCGACCCCAAGGACGTGCGGATCGACTATTTCTGCTCATCCGGCCCGGGAGGTCAATCGGTAAACACCACCTATTCGGCCGTACGGCTCACCCACCTGCCTACCGGGCTGGTAGCCCAGTGCCAGGACGAGAAATCCCAGCACAAGAACAAGGATAAGGCCTTTAAGGTATTGCGCTCTCGGCTGTATGACCTGGAGCTCGCCAAAAAACAGGAGGAGGACGCGGCCAAGCGGAATTCGCAGGTGAGCAGCGGGGACCGAAGCGCCAAGATCCGCACCTATAACTACCCGCAGGGCCGGGTTACGGACCACCGCATCGGCCTGACGCTTTACGACCTGCAGAATATCATGAACGGAGACATCCAGAAGATCATCGACGAGTTGATGCTGGTCCAGAATACGGAAAAGCTCAAGGAGGCCTCCGAGATTTTGTAAATGCCTATGACCCAGCAAGCACTCGAGCAACAGATCCGGCAAAAGCAGTCCTTCCTCTGTATTGGCCTGGACACCGACCTGGACAAGATACCCCCTGCGCTGCTGGACGAACCGGATCCGATCTTTGCCTTTAACAAGGCGATCATCGACGCCACCCATCACCTTTGCGTGGCTTACAAGCCGAATACCGCCTTCTATGAGGCCTACGGGGCCAAAGGGTGGGCATCGCTGGAACGGACCATTTCGTACCTCAATGCCAATTACCCGGAGCAATTTACCATTGCGGACGCCAAACGGGGCGATATCGGGAATACCTCCACCCGTTATGCAAAGGCATTCTTTGAGACCCTGGATTTTGACGCCCTGACCATTGCACCTTACATGGGCCGCGACTCGGTGGAACCCTTTCTGGAGTTCAAAGACAAGTTTGCAGTATTGCTGGCGCTTACCTCCAATACGGGGGCCTATGATTTTCAGACCTTACAGGCCGGGGAGCAGGCGCTCTACCTGGAGGTACTGCGCAAAAGCCAGTCTTACATCAACGCGGAGCGGCTCATGTATGTAGTGGGTGCTACCAAGGCAGAATTCCTGGCGGAGATCCGCAGGGTAATCCCCGAGAATTTTCTGTTGATTCCGGGTGTGGGCGCCCAGGGCGGCAGTCTGGAAGAAGTTTGCCGATATGGTATGAACGACGGGGTGGGTTTGTTGGTCAATTCTTCGCGTGGCATCATCTACGCTTCAAAAGGAGATGATTTTGCACAGCGTGCCGCCGACAAGGCCCGCGACTTGCAGCGTGCCATGGCGGAACAGCTTTCAGCGTATACTCAGACCAATTCCTGAATCAGTTGCTGGAATTTGCGGGCCTTTCCTTCAAAAAACTCTCGCAGGTTGCCATTACCGGAAGTAGCTTCTTCGGCTTTCCGGATAAAATGGTGGTAGTGATTTTCCAGTAACGGGAGGCCCTTAAGGCCCTCGGCCATCGGGTGGATGGCCCCCACTTTACAGTATTGCTTTTCCATTGCCATCGTTTTCTAACAAATATACGCTGAAAACGCCGCGGCAGATTTCGGCGACCCTGGGTATTTAACTATTAATCAGGCTATTTGTCTATTTTTTAACGTTTCCATTAGCTTCCCTTCAACTCAGAGGCCAAAAATGCTCCATTTACGGATAGTGCCGGTCGGGAATAACCTCTTATAGAATAAGCCTGTGTAACTTTCTTGAAAAATCAAATCGCATGAGAGTATTTTACAGGATCCAGGTACTCCTGGTCAGCGCCTTCGGCTTTACGGCCCTTGCCCAAACGCCCGCAACCACGCCCAATTGTTTTTGTTGCTCCGAAATCCACAAGGCCTTCGATTTCTGGGTCGGGGACTGGGAGGTTACCGGCCCGGACGGCTCTGTAGCCGGCACCAATACCATCCGCCGGATCCAGAACGGTTGCGTGTTGCAGGAGAACTGGGTGGGGGCCGGTGGTAGTTCCACCGGCACCAGCCTGAATTTCTACAATGGCGCTTCCGGCCAGTGGGAACAGTTATGGGTGAGCAATACCGGTTTTGTGCTTAAACTCAAGGGGAATCCGGAAGACGGCGATATGGTGCTCACTTCCGACCCGTTCCACGACGCGCAGGGGGTGGAAAGCGTGCATCGGATCCGATGGTCCCCGGCAGAAGACGGCAGTGTCCGCCAGCTTTGGGAAATGCTGCAGGAAGGCCAGGTAGTGCGTACGCTATTCGACGGGATTTACCGGAAGAAGGAATAAAAGAAGCAGCCCCGAGTGTCAGATAGCTAATTCAAATAATACACTAAAAAATGAGACAGAGATTTCTTAGGGTAGGGGACCTCGGAGCCGCTTGCTTTAAACAGTATGTAATTTCAGTATGTAATTCGTATACCAAAAGAACCTAATTAGGTCCATCTTCCCGGTAATACTTATAAACTTTTACCTTTCCGATCAATTTTTACGCCCCGTTTACAGGGGCATTCTCTCCTCCGCAGAACAATTGTACCGATTGGAGGTTAGCCCTGGGTAAAAAAAAGAATCCGCGCAGCAGGCTGCGCGGATTCA
>JBNKHB010000308.1:0-2970 GCA_050290125.1 Robiginitalea sp. | reverse complement strand
GCAAAGACGCGCTGGGCAAAACCTCCGGCAAGGCCAATATCCAAAAGAACCTGCAGGAATTGGGTCTTACCCTCAACGAAGAGGAATTGCGCAAGGTAACGGCCCGGATCATCGAACTGGGCGACAAGAAAGAAAAGGTGACCCGCGAAGATCTGCCCTACATCATCTCTGATGTATTGGGCAGCGATACCCACCAGCAACAGGTTTTTATCCGTTCCTATGTGCTTACCCACGCCAAGGGGCTGCAGCCTTCCACAACCGTTTCCCTGGAATTGGATGGCAAGGCGTATGAAGCCCATGCGCAGGGAGACGGGCAGTTCGATGCTTTTATGAATGCCTTGCGGCAGGTGTACCGATCCTTAAAAAAACCGCTGCCCACCCTGGTGGACTACGCCGTTCGGATCCCGCCTGGGTCCAATTCGGATGCGCTATGCGAAACGGTCATCACCTGGAAGACCGCGGATCGAGAATTCACAACCCGCGGCCTGGATTCCGACCAGACGGTTTCCGCCATCAAGGCGACCGAAAAAATGCTGAATATCGTACGGGCCGCCGAGGCCCAACCGGTTTAAGGGCAGGCTTTCGCCAATTCGGCCGGTGAGGTATAACGCCTGCGCCGCTGAAATCGCTGGATGCCCAGAGCAATAGCGGTTCCCATGGCAGCCAGCACCGCGCCTACCAACCCGGCATAAATCACCCCCAAACCCATCGCAATGGGGATACCCGCAAAAAAGGCCCCGGAAGCGTTGGCCATGTTAAAGGCGCTCTGGTTCATCGAGGAGGCGATCATTTCCGATCCTTTTGCAGCATTGATGATGGCCATCTGAATGGGTGCCGCCAGGGTAAAGGTAGCCAGCCCGATCACAAAACACATGACCAGTGCGGCCACCGGATTGGTTGCCAACAAGGCGTTGGCAATCAGCAAGAGGGTCATGGCTCCCATCCCTGTTACCACAGACCGGATGGCCCCGAGGCGTTCCGCCATTTTGGCTCCGATAAAATTCCCCGCGATCATCCCCAGGCCGGAGAGGACCATGGCATAACTTACTGCCGCTGCGCTATGGCCGGATACCTCCGTAAGCAGCGGGGCGATATAGCTGTACCAGGCAAAAAATCCCCCGGTTCCAATCGTAGTAAGTGCGATAAGGGCCCAGAACGCAGGGTTCTTCAAGCCTTTTTGGCTACCGGGGTCCGGATGTGCGGTTTGCGCCGATACGGATGGCATCCATAAATAGAGGCTCGCCAGGGTTAGTACCCCTACGACGCCGACCATCAGAAAGGAGAGGCTCCAGCTAAAGGCATTCCCCAGGTAGGTGCCCAGGGGTACCCCGAGCACGTTGGCGATCGTGAGCCCGGAGAACATGACGGCAATCGCACGGGCCTCTTTGCCTGTTCGGCCCAGCTTCCCGGCAATGACCGCACCGATCCCAAAGAAGGCACCATGCGGCAGCCCGGAAAGGAACCGGAAAAAAAGCATCCAGAGATAGTCCGGCGAAAAAGCACTCAGCGTGTTGAAAATCGTAAACCAGAGCATAAGCAACAGCAGCATCCGCCTGGAGGAAATCCGCTTGCTGATCCCCGTGATCAGCGGAGCTCCCACCACCACCCCAAGGGCGTAAGCGGAAATAAAATGCCCGGCCTGAGCAATGGTTACATTCAAAGAAGACGCCACGCTGGGCAGGATGCCCATAATGACAAATTCGGTCAGGCCTATACCAAACCCGCCGACCGCCAGGGCCAGCAGGGCTTTATTATTGGGTTTTGTTGTTTCCATAGTATCTGTATTTGGGGTCATACGCATCGGGAACGGATTTGCGTTCCACCGTTATCACCAATTACAGGACAAAGTTCCGAAAGGGGAAATGGGCGGCGCTATGGCGGATTGGCCAATACCTGTGCAATTTTACCCTAAAACGGGCTTATTTCTTAAAATTTGGTTAATCAGCAGGCTGATGGAGGAACGGGCCTCCCAAATCGCGGATTTCTGAGCACAAAGAGGGTTATCGGGCTTCCATCCTTGCTTTTCTCCGCCGCCACTGCTTGTGGATTTGAATGGCAAGGGCCATGCCCGCCCCTATCGCGGCCAGTCCGGCCCCGACGCGTCCGGCCCACACCACGCTAAAGCCGAATGCCATCGGCAGCCCGGCAAAGAACGCCCCGGAGGCATTCGCGATATTGAAGGCACTCTGGTTAAAGGAAGCGGCCAGCATTTCCGAACCTGGAGCAGAATCGATAATTGCCATCTGTATGGGGGCAGCCATGGTAAAGGTAACCAGACCGATCACAAAACACATGATCAATGCCAGGACCGGGTCGGCCACCAGATAGGAATTCAGGAGCAATAAGGCCGACATACCGCTCATCCCCCAGACAATAGCCTTAACCGCGCCAAGGTGCTCGGTCATCTTAGCCCCGATAAAATTCCCGGCCACCATACCCACACCAGCCAGGATCATTGCGTAGCTTACCGCCAGCTCCGATATCCCTGAAATGTCGATCAACAACGGGGCTATGTAACTGAACCAGGCAAAGAAGCCCCCCGCCCCGATGGCGGTCAGCGTCAGCAAGGCCCATAATTGCCCGTTCCGAAACAGGCTCGGCGGAGGAACTTCATGCTCGTGCCCGTCCGCCGCTAACCTCGGCATCCAGAGAAAAAGGGCAGTGACCGTAAGTGCCCCGACCAGGCCCACCAGAAGGAAGGAAACACTCCAGTGCATGCTGTTTCCAACGTAGGTGCCTAAAGGGACCCCAATAACATTGGCTACCGTAAACCCGGCCATCATCCGCGCGATACCCTGGGCTTCCTTCCCTTCACGGGACAGGCGGGTGGCCATCACCGCCCCAATACCGAAATAGGCGCCGTGCGGCAGGCCGGAGAGGAATCGCAGCAGCAGCATGGCCGTGTAACTCGTGGAAAAGGCGCATAGCGTGTTAAAAACGGTGAACCAGATCATCAGGATGATCAGTGCC
>JBNKHB010000307.1:0-2976 GCA_050290125.1 Robiginitalea sp. | reverse complement strand
CCGCATCGTCCAGGAAATGCCCGATCTTCTCCATGACGGTTATGGTATCCGCCAGCTCCTTCGGGTGCTGCCCCAGTTGGACCAGATTGTCGAAGAGTTCCTTTACGTTGGTCATGTTGAAATTCCCGGCCACGATCAGGTTCCGGTGCATCCAGTTGTTTTGCCGAAGGAAGGGATGGACGCTTTCGATGCTGTTCTTGCCAAAGGTGCCGTAGCGCACATGCCCCAGTAAGAGCTCCCCGATGTAGGGCAGGTTTTTCTTTTGCCAGGCCACGTCCTCCACCGCCTCGGGATGTTCCTTCAGCGCCGTGTTGATCCGGTGGTTGATCTGGTCAAAGATATCCTGTATGGGTTGCGAGGCTACGGAGCGTATCCGGCTCATATAGCGCTCCCCGGGCGCCATGTCCAGTTTGATGCTCGCAAAACCGGCGCCGTCCTGCCCCCGGTTGTGCTGTTTTTCCATCATCAGGTACATCTTGTTGACCCCGTAAAAGGCCGTACCGTATTTCTCCTGGTAATATTCTAGGGGTTTAAGCAGGCGAATGAGGGAAATCCCGCATTCGTGTTTTATGGCGTCACTCATGACGGCGTTCAGGTATAAACCCGATGTCCGGGTTGTTATTCAACTTGAATGTCAAATTGGGTCAGTTCACGGAACTGCGCCAATCTGCGGTCGATTTCTCCCCGCTTCAATTTCAACAGCCGTTCGGTCCCGAAGCGCTCCACGCAAAAGGAGGCCAGGTTGGAACCGTGGATCACGGCGTTCTTTAGGTTTTCAAAGGAGATATTCTGTGTTTCGGCAATGTATCCCGCAAACCCGCCGGCAAAGGTATCCCCCGCCCCGGTCGGATCAAAAATTTCCTCCAGCGGGAGCGCCGGGGCAAAAAAGATCCGGTCTTCGTGAAAGAGCAAGGCGCCGTTCTCCCCTTTTTTGATCACCACATACTCCGGGCCCATACCGCTGATCAGGGCAGCGGCCTTAACCAGGGAATATTCCCCGCTGAGCTGCCGGGCTTCTTCGTCGTTAATGGCCAGTACATCCACCTCGCCCAGCACCCGCACCAGTTCATCCCAGGTATGGGTCATCCAGTAATTCATGGTATCCAGGACCGTTAGCTTGGGTTTGCGTTCCATTTGCTCGATCACCTTCATCTGGATATCCGGATGCAGGTTGCCGAGCATAAGCACGTCCGCATCCCGGTAGGCCTCGGGGACCACGGGATCAAAGGTAGCCAGTACATTGAGCTCAGTGCTGAGGGTATCGCGCCGGTTCAGGTCGTTGTGATACCGGCCGCTCCAGAAAAAAGTTTTGCCGCCGGGGACCACTTCCAGGCCACTGATGTCGATATCCTTATCTCGAAAAAGTTTCAGGTACTCCGCAGGAAAATCGTCGCCGACCACGGAGATGATGGCGGAATCCGCTTTAAAGTGCGAGGCGGCAAGCCCTATGAACGTGGCTGCGCCTCCGAGGATTTTATCTGTCTTACCGAAAGGGGTCTCGATGGCGTCAAAGGCAACGGTTCCCACTATCAACAATTTCCCCATGGGGTGTCCGAGAATTTGGTGCAAATATAGGGCATAGAAATTCTATTCTCCCGTAATGCGCCCGGAAGTTTGGGCTACTTGCGACCGAAGTCCGCGGGGATCTCGCCCCATGCCTTGGTTTCCCATTTCACCACCGGAGTGGAATAGGCATTATTCTTCAGCCATTGTTCTGCCCGGCGAACCATTTCGAACAAGGGCTCGTTAGCCGCCGTTTCTTCCAGTTTGGTATTGCAGCGCTTTTTCCGCACCCAGCTCATGGCGGTCCTGGAATCCGAATAGATCACACGGGAACTGCCGCGCTGCTTGAGATAAGCCAACCCGTGCACGATGGCAAGGAACTCCCCGATGTTATTGGTGCCCTCTTCAAAGGGACCCTGGCGGAAGAGCCGCTTCCCGGTTTTGGTATCCACCCCCTGGTATTCCATTTTCCCGGGATTCCCGCTGGAGGCGGCGTCAACCGAGATGGAATTCAGGTTCGGTTTTCCGAGCCGGGCCAATTCCCGGGGGTCGCCGGCCGCCATTTGTTTTTTGCGGTTCACGGCCTCGCGGTAGCTGCTACTGAAAGCATCCTCTGCGGCTTTTCGGGTGGGAAAGCCCATATACTGGGCGCCCTTAACTCCTTTGATTTGCTCCTGACACGCCTCCCAACTGGGGTAGACCCCGGGCTTTTTGCCCTTCCAAACCGTATAGAACTTATTCTTTATGGCCATGGCGGGCTTACCCTAACAGGGATTCGATGATTTTTGGGTAGTACTCGTATTCCAGCGCATGCACTTTTGAGGCCACGTCCTCAGGCTGGTCCGATGCCGTGATCGCAACCCGCTTTTGGAAGATCACCGCGCCTTCGTCGTAGGATTCGTTAACGTAATGGATGGTGATGCCGGACTCCTGATCGCCAGCCCCGACCACGGCTTCATGGACCCGCATCCCGTACATGCCCTTGCCCCCGTACTTTGGCAGCAGGGCGGGGTGAATGTTGATGATCTTGTCCGGATAGGCCTCTATAAGGGCTTCCGGGACCTTCCAGAGGAATCCGGCCAGGACGATCAGGTCCGGCCGCCAGGATTTCAGCAGGGCGAGCAAGCCCGAAACTTCTTCGATGGCTGCCCGGTTAAAACAGTAAATGGGTATCCGGAGCCGTTTACAGCGCTCAATGACCCCGGCCTGGAAGTTGTTGCATAATACCCCCCTTATCCGCACCTCGGAATCCTGGAAGTACGTAGCGATATTTTCTACATTAGACCCTGATCCTGAGGCAAATAAAACAATATTCCTGGGGTTATCGGCAGGCATTCGAAGCGATGGGCTTTGGGGCTAAAAGTACTATTGCTGTTGGATAAGTCCGTAAATTAAAGTACATTTTATCGGGATTTAAGGTATTTAATCCAAAGTTTTTTATTTTTGCCAACAATTTAAATTTTAAAACCAAAC
>JBNKHB010000306.1:0-2979 GCA_050290125.1 Robiginitalea sp. | reverse complement strand
TCCAGGCCCATGGGCACCAGCGCATATTGGTGCAACAGGTAGGTGACCGTGGTGGCAATGGTCATTACGAACACCACGGCGCCCGACATCCCCACAGAGGTGGATACCTTGCCCGAAACCCCCAGGAACGGACAGATGCCCAGGAATTGGGACAACACGATGTTGTTGACAAAAACGGCTCCGACAAGGATGATTACGTAGTCCATCTCTAGGCGATTTTACGGCTTAACCGGTTAAACACAATGGCCAGGTACGCCAGGGCGATAAATGCGCCGGGCGGCAAAATGAACAGGATAAACGTATTGGCGTCTTCCGCAATAAAACGGAATTCAAATACGCTGCCGTTGCCGAGGATCTCCCGGGTTGCCCCGAGGGCCGTCAGGGCGATGACAAAGCCCAGTCCCATGCCGAGCGCATCCAGGATGGATGCAAGGAGGCCGTTTTTGGAGGCAAAGGCCTCGGCCCGGCCCAGGATCAGGCAGTTTACCACGATCAGTGGTATAAAGATGCCCAACTGCTCGTACAGGAAGGGCAGGTACGCCTCCAACACCATCTCCACAACGGTCACAAAGGAGGCGATAATCACGATAAAAGCCGGGATACGGACCTTGGCTGGGATCTGGCTCTTAATGAGGGAGACCACAATGTTGGACATCAACAAGACGAACAGGGTGGCCAAACCCATCCCCAGCCCGTTGAAGGCCGAGGAGGTAACCCCCAGGGTGGGGCACATCCCCAGCAGCATCACAAAAACAGGATTCTCCTGGATGATGCCTCTTAGGAAGTGTTGCTTGTAACCCGGGTTTGAATCCATAGCGCTCATTTTTCTACATCCTTAAGATTTCCGGAATATTCCCGATACACTTCATAGGCCTGCCGGGTGGCCTCCGAAAAAGCCCTGGTGCTGATGGTAGCCCCGGCCAGGGCGTCTACGTCCCCGCCGTCCTTTCGCACGCGCAGATCGAATTCCGCCGGGTTTTTACCAACAAATTGGCGCAGGAACCGGTCGCCCTTCATCTTGGTACCCAGCCCGGGCGTCTCCTTTTGTTCCAGTACCGCAATATTCTTCAGGGTCCCATCCGGCTGAAAGCCCACGAGCAGCCTGACGGGGCCGCTGTATCCCTTTTCCGAGATCCCTGTTACCGCCGCCCCCGCAAACGCGCTGTCGGCATAGGCCGGATATATTTCCACGCTATCGCGCAGCGAATCCCATTGGAGCATCGAAACCTCTGCAACGGGTTCATTGGTATAGTCGGGCAACACCAATTGCAATGCGTTTACTTTCTTGGCCAGTTTGGCCTGCGCCTTGGGTCCTTTGGTCAATTCATTCACATATCCCAGGGACAGGCCTGCCACCAGGGTAATCCCGAAGAGCACTACCACCATATTGGCCAGGGTTGATTCCTTTTTTTTCATGTCCGCAGGATTTTGGCTTTGATTTTGGTCCCGTACCTCCTGGGCTTGAAGTAGCGGTTGATCAGGGGCACAAAGGCATTCATGATCAGGATGGCAAAGGAAATGCCCTCGGGGTAAGACCCGAACAGGCGGATCACCACAGTAATCACCCCGATGCCAATGGCAAAAACCACCATCCCTTTCCGGGTTATTGGGCTGGTCACCAGGTCAGTGGCCATGTAGAACGCCCCCAGGATGGCGCCGCCGGACAACAGGTGCAGCAAGGGGTCCGCGTATTGATCCGGATCCGCCCACCAGAACAACCCGGTCATCAGGCCGATGGTGACCAGGACCGTAACGGGGATGTGCCAGGTGATCACTTTACGCGCCAGCAGGTAGATTCCCCCGAGCAGCAAGGCCGCCGCGGACATCTCCCCCAACGAGCCGCCGGTGATCCCGAGAAATAGTTGCAGCTTGTCGGGAAGTTGCGCACCGAGCTCGGGAATGCTTTCCCCCATCCGAAGGCCCTCCTTGATCAATCCCAGCGGAGTGGCACCGGCCATGGCGTCAACCGCTGGGCTGCCGCCTGCGGGCGCCGGCCAGTAGGTCATTTGTACCGGAAAGGAAACCAGCAGGAATACGCGCCCCACCAGGGCAGGGTTAAAGATATTGGACCCCAGCCCCCCGAAAGAGAGCTTGGCCACCGCAATGGCGATAAGGCCCCCAACGACCACCATCCAGACCGGGATGGCCGCGGGCAGGTTAAAGGCCAGCAAGATCCCGGTGATCAGGGCGGAACCGTCGCCTATGGTCACATGGGTTTTCATCAGGTAGCGCTGGATGAGGTATTCCGTAAGCAAACAGCTCAGCACCGCGGCGATCATGGTGATAAGGGCGGCCGTACCGAACAGGTAGACGGAGACCAGGAAGGCCGGGACCAACGCAATGACCACATCGTACATCAGCCGTTTGGAAGTCCGGTCCGAATGCACGTGCGGGGAAGCGGAAACGATGATGGGCCCTTCGCTCATGTCTGGGTCTTTTCGGTTACCAGTTGTTTGGCAATGCTTTTGCCGAAACGGATGTAGTCCAGCAATGGGCGGTGCGAGGGGCATACGTAGCTGCAGGAACCGCATTCGATACAGGTAAGGATATCTTCAGCGCCGGCTTTTTCGAACATACCTTTCTCTGTAAGGTTCATCAGCAAATGCGGTTCCAGGCCCATCGGGCAGACCGCCACGCATTCCCCGCAGCGGATACAGGCCTTCTGTTCCCCGCGGCTGGCTTCGTCCTCGGGGATAACCAGGACCCCCGAGGTGCCTTTTGTGACAGGTACGTCGGTGCTTTTGAGGGCTTTGCCCATCATTGGGCCGCCGCTTACGATCTTGCGCGTATCTTCCGGTACGCCTCCCGCCGCCTCCAGCAGGTCGCTGATCGGGGTCCCGATCCGCACCCAGAAATTGGAAGGGTTGGCCAGTTTCTTCCCGGTTACCGTAACCACCCGCTCCATCAGCGGGCGGTTGTGCTGTACGGCCTGGTAGATGGCAAAGACGGTGCCCACGTTGTGGACCACCACCCCCACGT
>JBNKHB010000305.1:0-2990 GCA_050290125.1 Robiginitalea sp. | reverse complement strand
CACGGCTACAGCCACAGTACGCTGATCCACGACTTTAACAAGGACGGTTGGATGGATATCTATGTCGCCAATGATTTCTTCAGCAACGACCTGGTCTATATCAATAACCAGGACGGCACCTTTACGAACCGCGCCGGGGAAATCTTTAAGCATTTCAGCCTTTCCTCCATGGGCAGTGACCTGGCGGACGTGAACAATGACGGCGAGCTGGACCTGATCACCACGGAGATGCAGCCGTATTACAACAAACGCAAGAAACTGTTCCAGGGACCGAGCAGCTACAACAAGGAGATCTTTACACGCCGTTACGGATATGAATACCAGTATGCGCGAAATACGCTGCAAATCTCTCAGGGAACCAATCCGGAGACCGGATTACCCATATATGCCGAAGCGGGCATGTTTGCGGGCATCCAGGAGACCGACTGGAGCTGGGCGCCGCTTTTTGCGGATTACGACAACGACGGCTGGCAGGACCTCATCATCACCAATGGCTTCCCAAAGGACGTCTCGGATCGGGATTTCGGGGATTTTCGGGTTACGGCGAGCCGGCTGGTCAGTAAGGAGCAATTGCTGGACGCCATCCCGGAAATCAAGATCCCCAACTTTGCCTTCCGCAACCGGGGGAATCTGGCCTTTGAGGACGTGTCCGCCGACTGGGGCCTGGACTTTGCCACCTTCTCCAACGGGGCCGCGTACGGAGACCTGGACGGGGACGGGGACCTGGACCTGGTCATCAACAACCTGAACGACAAGGCCCTGCTGCTGGAAAACCACTCCACAGAGCAAAATCCCCAGCTTCATGCCATTCGGGTAATGCTGCATGGATCTCCGGCCAATCCGGCCGGATATGGAAGCCAGGTGGCGGTCTACCTGGACGGCCGGGTGCAGAAACTGAGCCTGCTCTCGGGCCGGGGATACCTCTCAAAACCCGAATCGGTGCTGCATTTCGGGCTTGGGGAAGCTGCTATAGTGGATTCCGTATCGGTGCGCTGGCCGGACGGCCGGATCCAAACCCTTCCCGGGGTAAATACAAACCAGACGCTGGTACTGGAGTATGCGGATGCCCGTGTGCCGAAAGCCTCAACACTGCAATCCGAGGCAACTTTGCTGGCCGAGGTATCCGACTCGGTCGGTTTAAATGTCCTGGTACGGGATATCGATTTTATCGATTTCAATTTTCAGCGGACCCTGCCCCATAAATTCTCTCAGTTCGGACCGGCGCTGGCCGCGGCGGACGTCAACGGGGATGGCCTTACAGATTTGTTCGTCCCCGGATCCAGAAGCTTTCCGGAACACTGGTATCTGCAGCAGGCCGACGGCAGTTTCACCCAACAGGAAGTGAACTACAAACACCATGAAGAACTCCATGAGGAAGACAGCGGGGCGCTGCTGTTCGATGCGGACGGTGACGGGGATGCCGACCTGTACCTGGCCCGCGGTTCGGGCCAGTACGAGCCCGAAGACGCGCTTTACCGCGATGCCCTGCTGCTGAACGACGGTAGCGGCAACTTTACGGAGGCCTCCGGGGCCCTGCCGGATATCCGGACGAATTCCTCCACGGTAAAGGCCGCGGACTATGACCGGGACGGCGACCTGGATCTCTTCGTGGGCAGCCGCCTGCGCCCCTTTGCCTATCCGACGGCGGACCGTTCCTATATCCTGCGCAACGACAGCCAGGCGGGGGCAGTACGGTTTACGGACGTGACAAACGAGGTTTCCGCTCCCCTGGAATACGCCGGACTGATCAGCGATGCCATTTGGACGGACTTCAACGGGGATTTCTGGCCCGATTTGATCCTGGCTGCGGAATGGAGCCCACTGCGCTTCTTTGAGAACCGCAACGGCGTCCTTGCCGAGATTACCGGGCAGACAGGCCTCGCCGACGCCAAGGGTTGGTGGAACAGCCTGGCGGCCGCAGACCTGGACCGGGATGGCGACATGGATTACATTGCGGGGAATACGGGAACCAACATTTACTTTAAGGGTACACCGGAAGAGCCGGTACGGATCTATGCGAAGGACCTGGACCAGAACGGGATGATCGACCCGCTGATCTCCTATTATCTGCGCGACAGCCTGGGGGTTCGGCACGAATACCTGTACCACCCCTGGCAGGATGTGGTAAAGCAATTTACCGCCATCCGCAAACGCTTTAATTCCTTTGGGGAATTCGGGGCCTCCACCCTGCCGGAGATGTTTGCGGACGGGTTATTGGACGACGCTACCGTCTTTGAATTCAATACCATGGAGACCTCCTGGATCGAAAACCTCGGGAATGGCAAATTTCGGCGGCATGCCCTGCCGGCGGAAGTGCAGATCGCCCCGGTCTATGGCATTGCCGTAACGGATGCCGACGGGGATTCCTATCCCGACCTGCTGCTGATCGGTAACGATTACGGTATGGAAGTGCAGCAAGGGCCTGCCGATGCAGGTATCGGGATGCTGCTGAGAAACAACGGCGACGGCAACTTTATTCCGGTGCCCCTTGCCCGTAGCGGCCTGTATGTGCCCGGTGACGGGAAGGCGCTTGCCGGCTTGAAAGGCGCAGACGGTAACCCGCTGTGGGTGGCTAGCCAGAATAACGACCGTTTACGCGCGTTCAGAGCGGCGTTCTCAGGCAGGCTGGAAGCCGCCCGTCCGGAGGAAGTAAAAGCCGTACTGGAGTTCGAAGACGGCAGCCAGGCAGTGGAATTTCCCTGGGGAAGCGGTTTTGGCGCTCAATCGGACCGTTTCCTGCATATTCCCGACCAAGCCAGAAGGGTAACCTTCTATGATCAGCACGGGGAAGCGACCCGGACCCTGGAGGTACCCGCTTCCTGATAGAATCCTGATTCAGTGTTCCTTACGTGACTGCTGAGCAAACCACTCGAATAAACCCGGGGTGAGGTACGCCTGGTCCCAGGCATTGTGTCCAACCCCCTCATAAACCGTGAAGGTTACGTCATATCCCATCTGGCGCAACTTGGCCACCATGGTCTCGGACTCTG
>JBNKHB010000304.1:0-3009 GCA_050290125.1 Robiginitalea sp. | reverse complement strand
CCGGAAGCGCCGCCACCAATGATAAAAGCCTTGTTTGAAATTTCCATTTAGTTCTTTTTTATTTCAGAGGAAACGCCCGGAGCTTCCGACGCTGTTTTCCTGAAGGAGGTATCAATGGTCAATTCCCCGTTGGCCACGCGGCTAACGCAGGCACACATTTTCCGGTTCTCGGCTTTCTGGGCATCGCTGAAAAAACAATCCCTGTGATCGATATCACCCGTATACTCCAAAACCTCTACCTGGCAGAGGCCGCATTCGCCTTTCCGGCAATCCGAGATTACATCGATCCCCTCCTCTTCCAGTACCTGCAACAGGGTCTGGCGCTCCGAGACCTCCAGGGTTCGTTCAAACCTGGGCAAATGCACCCGGAAAGGCTGTGGCGCAAAAGCCCCCGATGCCCCAAAGGTTTCGTACCGCATATGGGCATTGGGCATTCCCGAGCGCTCCCAGGCCGCCCGGACATCGTTCATCAGGCCCAGCGGTCCACAAAGGTAGAGCCGCGTATCCGCCGGCATCCCATCCAGCAATCGCTGCAGGTCCGGACGTCCCTCGCTGCCGCTGAAGTGGCAGGTAAGGCGTTCTCCGAGCATCCCTTCCAGGCGCTCCCGATACGGCATTTCCCCGGGCGTACGTCCCAGATAGAACATAGATACTTCTGTATCCGCGCGCTGCCCAAGCGTTTCGGCCATCCCCAGCAAAGGCGTGATGCCGATCCCCGCCGCCAGCAGCAGGTAGCTGCCTTTGGCCGTGCTCAACTCAAAATGGTTAACGGGTTGCGATATCCGGAGCCGGTTCCCTGGTTGCAAAGTCCCCATATAGCGCGATCCGCCACGGCTGGCCGGCAGTTGCTTGACCGCAATCGTGTAAGGCGCTCCCGCAGTATACGTGCCCACCAGGGAGTAACTCCGCACTTCCGGGGCCTCCCCTGCCAGCACCTGCACGTCGATATGGGCACCCGGCCCGTACGGTACAGCACCCGTGACCGGCCGGATCGCAAGTTCGCGAATCCCTTCGGCGGCATCGGATACCCCTTCCACGATGGCTTCCGTCCAGTTATTTCTGTACCTCATGTGCCTGGTGGTTTGAATGCTGTTCCTCCGCGACCATTCGGTCCGTGATCCGACGGGCCCACAGCGCGCCGGCATCGATGTTCAGGTTGTAGAATTCCCGGTTGGGATTCCGGTTGATGGCAACTTGTTGCGCCTCCAGGATGTCCTCGTCCTGGGCAAATATGGTGGAAACCCCTTCGCGCAACTCGATGGTGTTTGCCTGGTCATGCAGGTTGTAATTCCGGCAGAACGCCCAGAAGTACAGGCAGGTCTGATCCGTGGACGGGGTGATGGTGTTGAGCACGTAGCCGTTCACGCCACTGGAACGATCCCCGGATTCCGCACCACTGCCCGCAACGGCCACCCCCACATCGATGTTGACCGTACAGGGCGCCTGGAAGTGGATGATCTGCCACCGGTCCACCGGCCCGTCATAGTCGGACACCTTCCCAAGCTGCGCTTTCCAGAAGGGGGGCGGTTCAATGCCCATCATCCAGCGCGTAACCGTACAGCTGCGTTCTCCGTGGGTCGTTTCGAACGGGGCTTCCGCCACGTTGTCGTCCCCGATACTCCCGGCATGTACAAAGGTCTCGTGGGTGAGGTCCATCAGATTGTCCACCACCAGTCGGTAATTGCACTTCACTTCGATCAGTTTCCCGTCCCCGGCCCACTCCGGGTGGTCGTTCCAGTGCATGTCCGGGATATCGGAAGGGTCTGCCAGGGCCGGATCGCCCATCCAGAGCCAAATGAACCGGTGACGCTCCACGGCCGGATAGGTCCTTACGCAGGCGGATGGGTTGATGGTTTCCTGCGAGGGCATAAAGGTGCAGCGGCCCTCACTGTTGAATTTTAATCCATGATAGCCGCAGGTCACTTCGTCATTCCGAAGTGATCCCTTGGAGAGCGGGAGCAACCGGTGCCAGCACGCATCTTCAAGAGCTACGGGTTCCCCGTCCGAACGGCGGTACAACACCACCTGGCGGTTGCAGATGGTGCGCGGGAGCAATTCCTGTTTTACCTCAACGTCCCAGGCAGCCGCGTACCAGGCGTTCATTGGAAAGGATTCGTTTAAGGTAAAGGATTCCATTGTAAATTATATTTTTTCCAATCCTACGTAATTCTCTGCAACGGTGGTCCGCATAGCTTCAGATTGGACAATATAGTCGAACTGGGCTTTTTGCAGGAAATACTCATAGGAATTCGCGGGGTGTCGTTTGTGGAACTGCTGGGTCATAAAGTTAGAAAAATGCTGGGCGCGCCAAACCCGGCGCAGGGCATTTTCGGAATAGTGGTCGAGCAAGGCCGTTACTCCCTTCTCGTATCGGGCGACCAGGGCCTCGCCCAGCAGCTTTACATCGGCAACAGCCAGGTTCAGCCCCTTGCCGCCGGTGGGCGGCACGATATGCGCGGCGTCCCCGGCCATGAACAAATTGCGGTATTGCAGGTGGTCGATCATATAGGAGCGCATGGGCGTAATGCCCTTGTCGATGATGGGCCCGTGGTTCAGGGTAAAGCCGTCGGCTGCCAGCCGGGTATCCAGCGCCTCCCAGATGCGCTCGTCCGGCCAGTTGTCCACATGGTCGTCGTTGTCTACCTGCAGATACAGCCTGCTGATCTTGGGTGAGCGATAGCTGAGCAGCGCAAAGCCGTCGCTGTGGAAGGAATATATGAGTTCGTCCGATGAGGGAGGGGTCTCGGCCAGGATCCCAAGCCAGCTGAAGGGATACTCGATGCGGTGCGTCCGGAAGGTATGTGTGGGCAAGGTCTTCCGGCCAACCCCGTGGTATCCGTCGCAGGCGGCTACAAAATCGCAATGGATTTCATGCGCCCCGGTGGCGGATTTATAGCGGATGATCGGTTTGTCTTCCTCCAGGCCTGTAATTTCCGTTGCCTCGGCTTCAAAGATCACCTCCTTGCCGTTCATGTCCACCAGGTCGGCAATCAGATCGCGGACCACAAA
>JBNKHB010000303.1:0-3029 GCA_050290125.1 Robiginitalea sp. | reverse complement strand
TTACCGTGGATGCGGCAGCTCAGTTACAGGGAGCCAAATCCATGATGAACCCTGCCGGCGGACCTTCCTCCACCGGCCACGAAGGCCATGGTGCGATGCCGGAGATGCAAGGGTCCGAACCGCAAACCTTATCGGAACAGGGCAGGCAGGCAGTTACGGCATCCTTAGCGGGTTATCTGCAGGTAAAGGATGCCCTGGTCGCTTCCGATGCCGCTGCCACCCGGGAAGCGGCCCAAAAATCCGCCAACTCCCTGGCCACCTATAGCGGTTCGGATCATGCGATTCACATGCTGCGGGATGCGGCTGCCGAAATGGCTTCAGCCAGCACCCTGGAAGCCTTGCGGGCCGGCTTTAAGAACTGGTCTACGCTGCTGATTGACCTGGGCGCTCCCAAGGGGTACGGCAACACCTTATACGTACAATTCTGCCCGATGGCAGACGGCTATAACGGGGCTTCCTGGATCAGCCGGCAGGAGGAGATCCGCAATCCGTATTTCGGCGACGCGATGCTAACCTGCGGGGAAGCGACCCAAACCTGGGCGGCGCTTCCATAACGGGCGGCCAAAGCCTGGTATGTGAACTACTTTTGATAACTTTCGGATGTAAGGAAACGGCCAAAAAACCTACTTTTAACCCGGAATAAATGAATCCGAATTATGTCTGAGAACAGAGAACGCATCAAAACCCTGATCCTGGGCTCCGGCCCGGCGGGATATACTGCGGCCATCTACGCGGCACGGGCAGACCTAAAGCCCATAATGTATACCGGGATGGAACCCGGAGGCCAACTGACCACCACCACGGAAGTGGATAATTTCCCGGGCTACCCGGAGGGCATTGACGGCCCTACCATGATGGTCCAGTTGCAGCAGCAGGCGGAGCGCTTCGGTACCGAAGTACGCATAGGGATGGCAACCGCCGTGAATTTCAGCGATGAGCCCGGAGGCATCCACGAGGTCACCATTGACGGCGATACCGTTGTGGAAGCGGAAACCGTGATCATTTCCACAGGGGCATCGGCCAAATACCTGGGGATACCCAGCGAGCAACGCCTCAGGGGAGGCGGAGTGTCTGCCTGTGCGGTTTGCGACGGTTTCTTTTACAAGGGTCAGGATGTGGCCATCGTCGGTGGCGGGGATACCGCAGCCGAAGAAGCCTCCTACCTGGCAAAGATCTGTAAGAGCGTGACCATGCTGGTGCGCAAGGATTACCTGCGGGCCTCCAAGGCCATGCAGCACCGGGTGGAAAGCATTCCCAACATCGATATCCGCTATAACACCGAAGTGGATGAAGTATTGGGCGACCAGGTCGTTGAAGGCCTTCGGATGGTCAACAACCAAACCGGGGAGAAGGAAGACATCGCTATCACCGGCCTCTTTATCGCCATTGGGCACAAACCCAATACCGATATCTTCAAAGGCCAGGTGGATATGGACAGCACGGGTTACATCATTACCAAAGGCAAATCCACGCACACCAATAAACCGGGGGTTTTTGCCAGCGGCGATGTGCAGGACAAGGAATATCGCCAGGCCGTTACGGCCGCGGGTACGGGCTGTATGGCCGCCCTGGATGCCGAACGCTATCTGGCCGAAGTGGAGACCCACCAGGAAGTGGGCTAACCACCCGTATGATATTAGTTAGCATAAAAAAATCCCGGAGCCCAGGCTCCGGGATTTTTGCTGAAAGCCCGCCGCAGCGGACTGCAAATGAAGCTAATTCAGTTTTCTGTAATTCTCCGAAAAGGAGCGTCTGCCCTCTTCGTCTATGGTGATCTGGCTGTACGTTTTGTTTTTTAGCACCAGCTCAAAACGAAACTCCCGCAAAGTATCCAGCACCATCATAAAATAATGGTCTCCGTATTCTATGGTCTCAATGAGTTCGTCCTGCGTGATTTCGTATGTGCCGAAGCCAAAACGGCCGACGGTGTCGTTCGGATCCGTTCGGGACCACATAACCTTCCCGCCGTAATACATTTTCAATTGCCTGTACCCTTTCGGGATTTTTACCGTATCCGCCACCTCATCCGCATCATAGTTGCAAAAACTCTGGAGTTCCCAGGTGCCTTCCAGACTGTGCATGGACTCGGGGGTGGAGGTGCTGATGACGGTGCCTGAGATGAGCAGGACCGACACAAGGAGGATTCCGATTAACCTTTTCATGCGATGTGATTTGTGAGTTATTAAAAAAGTGTTAATAAGATACGATAATTTTTGTTAAAACCGCATGGATGCCCCTCTAAAATTTAACATATCTCAGGTTGGAGCCCCCTAAATTACGAACCCGTAAAATCCCTTAACACAACTGCCAGACGATCAAGATGTTCATTGCTGTGAAGGGGGTTGAGGACGATCCGGCTGGACGGGGCTTTCGGCCCGTCGCCCGGGTATGGGAAGTGGGTAATGAGGATTCGCTGCCGCTGCAAATACTCCGCCAGAGCGTCCAGGCGGAAGGTATATACCGGATAGTTTTCCATCCGTTTGAGGATACCGGTTCCGTCCACGGCAGCATCGAAGTAGGCGATCCGTTGGTGCAACTTTTGCAATTGGCGTGAATACAAGCCGGCGTCCAGGGCTTCAGAGATTGCGGCCAGCGCCGCGGGGGGCGCCGGGCTGGCACCGCTGAAGACCGGATTTTGCCGGAGGTCATCTATGCGCTTCAGAGGGCCCAGCACCAGCCCTCCCGTTATTCCCATAGCCTTGCCCAGCGAGCCGCAAACCAGGGTTTCTTTAAAGCCTGTGCCGGCCAGGGCGCGGTAGGCGCCGGCCCCGTTGCCCAGGAGGCCCAGGCCATGCGAATCGTCGGCTACCAGGATACGACCCGGCCCGGCCAGGGCCCGGAGTTTTGAAGCCAGGAATTCCGGGCCATCTGAAAAATCCAGGGTGTCGGTAAAGACTACTGCCGGCAACGGTTCCTTATTTGCCTCATGGGCGTGAAGCAGATTCGAGAGCATGTCCCAGTTCGGCGCCCGGTTGTGACCTGCCGGGAGGATCGCTGCATGGCAGGAAGGCCCGAAAAAACAATGGTAT
>JBNKHB010000302.1:0-3030 GCA_050290125.1 Robiginitalea sp. | reverse complement strand
CCCTGATCGATTCCATCCTGAAGGCCAACGACAAAGGGAAGATCAAGATCAAGAAGATCGAGGACAACACGGCTGCCGAAGTAGAGATTTTGGTGCACCTCCCTTCGGGTATTTCGCCGGACAAGACTATTGATGCCTTGTATGCCTTTACCGCCTGCGAATCGTCCATTTCCCCGCTGGGCTGTATCATTGAAGACAACAAGCCCGTCTTTATTGGGGTGAGCGAGATGTTGCGCCGGTCCACGGAACATACCGTGGAGTTGCTTAAGGCGGAATTGGAGATCCAGCTGGCCGAATTGCAGGAGCAATGGCACTTTGCCTCCCTGGAACGCATCTTTATCGAAAACCGGATCTACCGGGACATTGAGGAAGAGGAGACCTGGGAAGGGGTGCTGGCCGCCATAGACAAGGGCCTCAAACCGCACACCAAGCACCTGAAGCGGGCCGTAACCGAGGAAGATATCCTGCGCCTGACAGAGATCCGCATCAAACGGATCTCCCGCTTTGACCTGGATAAGGCCCAGCAACATCTGGACAACCTGGAACAGAAGATAGCGGAGACCCAGCATCACCTGGAACATTTGGTGGATTTTGCCATCGCGTATTTCCGGGAGCTCAAAAAGAAGTACGGCGGGCCGCGGCAACGCAAGTCCGAGATCCGCGTCTTCGACGATATCGAGGCCACCAAGGTGGTGATCCGCAATACAAAGCTTTATGTGAACCGGGAGGAGGGCTTTGTGGGCACCTCCCTGAGGAAGGACGAGTATGTAACGGACTGCAGTGACATCGACGACATCATCGTTTTTACCAGAGCGGGGGAAATGATGGTCACCAAGGTGGATACCAAAACCTTTATCGGCAAGAACATCATCCATGTTTCGGTGTTCAAGAAAAAGGACAAGCGCACCACCTATAATATGATCTATAAGGACGGTCGTGGCGGGGCCGCCTATGTAAAGCGCTTCAACGTAACTTCCATCACCCGCGACAAACTCTACGACCTTACGGGCGGCAAGGCGCAGTCCGATGTGTTGTATTTCAGCGCCAATCCGAACGGGGAGGCCGAAGTGGTCACGGTGAACCTAAGGAAAGTAGGGAGCGTGAAGAAACTCAAATGGGACCTGGATTTTGCGGACGTCATGATCAAGGGCCGCAACGCAAAGGGCAACATTGTCACCAAATATTCCGTTAAACGTATTGAGCTGAAGGAGAAAGGGCTTTCTACCCTGAAGCCACGCAAGATCTGGTTTGACGAGACCGTACAGCGCCTCAATGTGGATGGCCGCGGGGAATTGCTTGGGGATTTTACGCCCGAAGACCGATTGCTGATCGTGAACCAGAAAGGGGATGTGAAAACCCTGACCCCGGAGCTCACCATGCATTTTGACGACGACATGATCGTTTTGGAAAAATGGAACCCGGATAAACCGCTTTCCGCCATTTATTGGGAAGGGGAAAAGGAACTGTTCTATGTGAAGCGCTTCCTGATCGAGAATCCGGATCGGGTGGAGAACATCCTCACGGAACACGCCAAGTCGTACCTGGAGAAGATCTTTACGGACTACAGGCCGGTAGCCGAAGTGGTATTTGCCAAAAAACGCGGACAGGACCGGAAGCCGAGCATGGAGGTAAATCTGGAAGAATTCATCGCCGTTAAGGGTATTACTGCCATGGGGAATCAGCTTACGCGTGAAAAAGTGCTCGAAATCAACGCTCTGGATCCGCTACCATATGAGGAACCCGAGAAGAAGGAGGCCAAGGATATCGAAGTGGTGGACGAAGAGGATATCGCCCCGGAAAAAAGCGAAGCGACCAAGGCTGGAAAGTCCGGAGACAAGGGATCAGAACCACAGGGTACTTTATTTGATTAATAGCGACTCAGGGAAGTGTCTGGTAAATTTGGAATTGCTTGCCCGGATCGAAACCTTGATGCAGGAACAGAACGAATTGCTCAGAAACAGGAAATCGTAACGATGATGCATAAATTAAGCCCTGGGATTTTCACAAGCCCGTATTTTTGCCTATACTGCAGTTTTTTCACCCTAAATCCGAAGCGGAAGCCCGTATTATGGAAATAACCAATCCCCTGGTATACGGAGTTCCGTGCTTCATTGCCTTTATCATTTTGGAGCTGGCCTACAGCAAAACCCATGGAGACGACCACATCTACCATTGGAAGGATTTGTTTGCCAGCGGTTTTATGGGCGTGGGGTCTGCCATCATCGGGGCGATCCTGAAGATAGCGGTCACCATAGCGCTTTTCCATTGGGTCTTTAACCTTTGCAATCCAATGGTGGATGGGGTCCGGCAGAATCTGCTGGGGTACGAACCTTTCGGGTATGCCTGGTATATCTGGCCCTTATGTATGCTGGCCGATGACTTTACCTATTATTGGTTCCACCGGGCCAATCACGAGATCCGAATCCTATGGGCGGCGCATATCGTACACCATTCCTCGGACAATTTCAACCTGGGCACTGCCGTGCGCAACGGTTGGTTTACATTGCTCTATAAACCGCTTTTCTATATGTGGATGCCAGCCGTCGGGTTCCCGCCGGAAATGGTGCTGATCTGTATGGGGATAGAAGCGCTTTGGCAGTTTCAGTTACATACGGTATACGTACCTAAACTGGGGCCGCTGGAAGCGATCATCAATTCCCACAGCATGCACCAGGTCCACCATGCCCAGAACATTCAGTACATGGACATGAACCACGGGGGTATCCTGAATATCTTTGACCGGGTCTTCGGTACGTGGAAGCCACTGGACGATGAGATCGATATCAAATACGGGGTAACAACCCCTCCGGAATCCTATAACCCGATCGTTATCTTAACGCATGAATTCCGCGATATCTGGCGGGATGTAAAAAAGGCACGGAAGGTGTCGCACGCCTTTATGTATGTTTTCGGGCCTCCCGGCTGGAGCCCGGACAAGAGTACCCTCACCGTTCGCCAGCAACAGCAGCGGTTAAAGGATCAGCCGTCGACTTCTTCCGGCCGTTCCGCGGCGTGATCATTGTCGTTCAC
>JBNKHB010000301.1:0-3053 GCA_050290125.1 Robiginitalea sp. | reverse complement strand
AGACAGTAGTCCCGCCAGCAAGTCGGAGAATTCAGGATCCGAAACGTCTGCCTGCGCAGAGGCCCCAATCGCGGATAAAATGAGCGCAGCTGCGATGGTCATCCGTTGGATCCACCGTCCGGTTGTTCCCAAAGTGCACGTTCCTTTCATTCGCCTAAGATAAACTCCACGGCCATTTGCGCGTGCAGATCCGTGGTGGAAAGTGCCGGCAGCTCCACTTCCTCCGGCCGGATGAGTAAGGGCAATTCCGTACACCCCAGGATAATGCCTTCCGCACCACGTGCCTGGAGCAGCTGGATCTGGTTCAAAAAGAAGCGTCTGGCATCTTCCGTGAATGCACCCTGCGTAAGCTCGTCGGAAATGTAGTGATGCGCCTGTCCGATACAGTGAGGTTCCGGGATCAGCGTCCGTATCCCGAACTGCTCCCGAAGCCGCCCGGAGATAAATTCCCCGGTCATGGTGGGGCGGTTCCCCAGAAGGCCAAGGGTTTTAAGCCCCTGCTTTTGAGCCGCCATCCCTGTGGCGTCCGCTATATGAAGGATCGGGATGCCGATCCGGGGCTGCACATAGTCATAGGACTGGTGCGGCGTGTTGGCGCAGATCAGGATGGCTTTGGCGCCGGCGCGTTCCAGGCTTTGGGCAACCTCCAGGTATTTGGCGCGGATCTTGTCCAGGTCCTGTTCGCGCATCACGCTGATATCGATGCTGTGGATCAGCAGTTCCGGGTTGGATTGCGTTCCGATCGCTTCGCCTACGCCCTCATTGATCAGCCGGTAGTAAGCAATGGTCGCATGCCATGAAGTGCCGCCGATAAGTCCTAACAATCGCATGGTCTTAGGGCGTTTTTGTCCGGGCAGCAGTGATCTTCCACAGTCCCCGCAATTGGCCGGGGCCGTATCCGAGGGCGGAATCAGCCGGGTAGCGATTCTGTATTTCCTGCAGCACAGCGGGATCAATATCCGTTTCCGGCTGGCCATGGCAATTGAGGCAGAGGTTGTTGGTGACGATCGGAAAATAGTAGGTTTCCGACCCCAGGCTGTCGGCCATAGCGGGAACCGGGTCGCCTTTAGCCTGCTCAAGGATCCCTCGCATGCCTTCCATGATACGCTCCTCCCCGGGAGTTGCCCGGTTTATGGGATTTCGAGCCCGGTCGGTGATGCGCGAAATAGCCACGCCGTGTACGGCAGCCAGGCTATCGGTTATGGGGAGGGCCCGCACATTGCAAAAGGTTATGGCTGCAGCTGCCCCATTCTGTGCGATCTGTTGCTTGAGGGTGCTCCCCAGGGCCGCCTGGGTTTGCAGGGCGATCGCTCTGGCCGTTTCGCGGTTGAGCGTAACGGTCGATTCCGATTGGGCCGGGCCGGTATCGGATACGTCCTGCTTTTGAGTGCGGGAGGCATCTTTGCACTGACTGAGAAGGCTTGCGGCCAACAGAATGAAAAGCATTTGCTTCATAACACTTCAATTTAGGTAATTCCGATCCGTTGGAATGACGGGTAGCCAAAAAAAGAAAGCGGCCTGCAATCATCGGCCGCTTCCCTCACTAAAAACAATCAACTCAACCATTCCTCCGGGCGGGTATGGAACCAACCCGAATTAATACTTCAAAAATAGGGTGGCAACAAAGGCATTTCAGTAACCCAGGTTACACAACTGTACTTTTTTTGACCTAAAGGGTCGAAGGACACACGTAATCGGAGATTTCCAGTCCGGCTTCCTTTATGGCCTTGAATCCTCCGGAGATATCCACCAGGTTGTGCATCCCCCTGCTTTTGAGGATGGACGCGGCAATCATGCTGCGGTAGCCTCCTGCGCAGTGCAGGTAAAACACCTCGTTTCCGGGGAATTCGGCCAGGTGGTCGTTCAGGAAATCCAAAGGGGTATTCTCGGCCCCCATCAGGTGTTCGGACAGGTGTTCGCTGTTCTTGCGCACGTCAAACACCTTCACTTCTTCCTCTTCCATCAGCGCCTTCAGGCCCTTAGGCGTTACGGAGCTTACCGTATCGTATTCCATGGCCGCCTGCTTCCAGGCCTCAAAGCCACCTTCCAGATAGCCCAGGGTGTTGTCGAATCCCACGCGGGAAAGGCGGATAACGGCCTCTTCCTCACGGCCTTCGGGGGCCACCAGTAGAATTGGCTGCTGCGTATCGGCCACCAGGGCGCCTACCCAGGGGGCAAAACTTCCGTCGAGCCCGATAAAGATCGAACGCGGGATATGGCCCTTTGCAAAGTCATCCTCGTGGCGCACGTCCAGGATCAGCGCCCCGGTCTCGTTGGCAGCCGCCTCAAAAGCCTTGGGGCTCAGCGGCCGCGTACCGCGTTCCAGCACCTCGTCCACATCCTCGTAACCTTCCTTGTTCAGTTTCACGTTCAGCGGGAAGTATTGCGGAGGAGGCAAGAGCCCTTCGGTTACTTCCGCAATGAATTCCTCCCGGGTCATGTCGGCCCGGAGGGCGTAGTTCGTCTCTTTCTGGTTCCCCAGCGTGTCCACGGTCTCTTTCATCATATTCTTCCCGCAGGCGGATCCGGCCCCGTGGGCGGGATATACGATAACGTCGTCGGCCAGCGGCATGATCTTGCTGCGCAAACTGTCGTAAAGGTTGGAAGCCAGTTCTTCCTGCGTCATACTCGCCGCCTTCTGCGCCAGGTCCGGACGCCCCACATCCCCCAGGAACAGCGTGTCGCCTGAAAAGATCGCATGGTCCTTCCCGTTCGCGTCGCGCAGCAGGTAGGTAGTGCTCTCCATGGTATGGCCCGGGGTGTGCAACACCACGATGGTGAGGTCCCCCAGGGGAAATTCCTGCCCGTCTTTGGCGACAATGGCGTCGAATTTGGGGTTGGCCATGGGGCCAAAGACGATCGGCGCCCCGGTCTTGGCCGCCAGGGTGAGGTGGCCGCTCACAAAGTCGGCGTGAAAATGGGTCTCGAAGATGTATTTGATCTCCGCCCCGTCCTCCCGGGCCCTCTTGATATAAGGCCCTACCTCGCGCAGCGGGTCGATGATGGCAGCCTCTCCCTTACTCTCTATATAGTAGGCTCCCTGTGCCAGGCAG
>JBNKHB010000300.1:0-3073 GCA_050290125.1 Robiginitalea sp. | reverse complement strand
CCGGAACCCATGCCGTATTGCCATCACTGGAATTCCTGCGGCTCCGCCACATGCCCTTCCGCGCCTATGAAGCGAACATCACCCTGAGTGAGCCCGGAGACCAGCGCACCTATACCATCACGTATCCGGAGCTTAACCGCACCATGCAGATCCATTTCCAGGGCCATTTTCCGTATGCCATTGAGGGTTGGACCGAAACCTATTCGAGCGGCTTCGGGCCCGAAGCACCCGTACTCACTACTACGGCAAGGGCCAATAAGACATGGATCGGCCCCTATTGGCAGGAACACTCCAATGAAGACCTTCCCTTGAGGGACAGCTTAGGACTTTGATTATGAAGGAATTCTTCCTTGAATATCAGAACGAATTGCTGACCAGCAGCGTCAGCATTCTGGTATTGTTGATTACCCGGTTCCTGTCGGTTAAGGCAATCAGGAAAGTCGGGCACATCAGCGACCTGAATACGGCACGGACAAGACTGATCATCAAATATGTCGTGGTGGGCCACAGTTTATTGCTCATCGCCCTGCTCGCCCTGATCTGGGGTGTAAATATCAAGGACATCGGACTGATATTTTCCTCGGTTTTTGCTGTTATCGGTGTTGCCCTGTTTGCTATCTGGTCCATTCTGAGCAATGTAACGGCCGGGGTAATTCTCTTTTTCACCTTTCCATATAAAATCGGGGACCGCATCCACATCTTTGACAAAGAACTGGAGGGAGCCTCCGAATTTATCATTGAAGACATCCGGGCCTTTCATGTACATCTGAGGCAGCCCGGAGGCGACCTGATCACCTACCCCAACAACCTCTTCCTGCAAAAGGCGGTTTCCCTACGCGAAACAGATGTGCAATCGGATGACGGGAGCGAGTCCCTCTAGGTGTTAAAGAAGTTCTAAATTAAAAGGGGCGGCCGCTTATCTTTCTATCTTTGAATGCCAACAAAACCCGCCAGACATGCTTAGTTTCCTAAGGTCGTCACTGCTGACACTGTTGTTGTTGCCCTGTATCGGAATAGCCCAGGCACCACAGCCCCCATCCTCGGTTCAGTTGTACAACGATCTTCAGAAGTTGAATTTCTTAGGCTCCGCCCTCTACATAGCCGCTCACCCGGATGATGAGAATACGCGCCTGATCTCTTACCTCTCCAATGCGGTCCATGCCAGAACGGCCTATCTTTCCATGACCCGTGGGGATGGGGGCCAGAACCTGATCGGCACCGAACTGCGCGAATTACTGGGGGTTTTGCGCACCCAGGAACTGCTGGCTGCCCGCCGCATAGACGGCGGGGAACAATTTTTTACCCGCGCCGTGGATTTCGGATATTCCAAACATCCGGACGAGACCCTGGCCTTCTGGAACCGGGACTCCGTTTTGTCGGATGTGGTGCGTATCATACGGCAGTTTCGCCCGGATGTGATCGTCAACCGATTTGATCACCGCACGCCAGGCACCACCCACGGACATCACACTTCTTCCGCCATCCTCAGTACGGAAGCCTTTGACCTGGCAGCCGATCCGAATGTCTACCCGGATCAACTCGGCAAGCTGGAACCCTGGCAACCCAAACGGCTTTTCCACAATACCACCTGGTGGTTCTACGGCAGTCCCGAACGATTCTATCAGGAAGCGGACACTTCCAATATGGTTGCAGTGGATATCGGGGTCTATTACCCGGAGCGTGGATTATCCAACAACGAAATTGCGTCGCTGGCCAGCAGCCAGCACCTATGCCAGGGATTTGGTCGCCCGCTGGCACGCGGCACCGAAGACGAATTCCTGGAACTGATCAAGGGAGATCTGCCCGGAGGCCGGGATTTATTTGAAGGCATCGATACCAGTTGGGGACGGTTACCCGGCGGTGCAGCCATTGGCGCCATTCTGGAGCAGGTGGAAGCAAATTTCAATTTCAGGGACCCTTCACAGCACCTGCCCGAGCTGCTGAAAGCGTACGAGTTGTTATCGCAATTGGAAGACTCACATTGGAAGCGGGTCAAGGAACCCGCTCTCATGGATCTGATCGCCGGCGTATCCGGGCTCTACCTTGAGGCCTCCTCCGCAGAACCGATAACTGTGGCCGGGGGTACCGCCGATGTAAGCCTGGAAGTCCTTAATCGTTCCGGCAAGACCCTGGAATTAAAGGGGATCACCCTGCAATCGGGATCCAAAACGGACAGCGCTTTCAGCCTGCTACCGAATGCAAGGCACACCCTGAAGCTGCAACTGGATATTCCGCAAGACCATCCCGGTACGGACCCTTACTGGCTGCGGGAAGAAGGCAGTTTGGGAAGTTATCGCATTCCGAGCACCGACCTGATCGGTAAGCCGGAAACGCCTCATGCTTTCAACGCCTTTTTCAAAGTGGCCTTCGGTGACCAGGTACTGGAATTCAAGCGGCCGGTGATCCACCGGTATTCGGAACCCGACAAGGGGGAGCGGTACCGGCGCCTGGACATTGTTCCACCGGTAACGGCAGCATTCGAAGAAACGGTAAAGCTCTTCCCCGGGTCTCACGGACAGCAGATCCAGCTGAGGGTACGGGCGTTGGAAGGGGCCGTCACAGGAAAGCTGAGCCTGGAGGTGCCGGAAGGCTGGTTACTCAGCCCGGCATCGCAAGCTTTTGAGCTGGCCGGCAAGGACGACGAGAAGCTTTTTCAATTCACCTTGATGCCACCCGAGCACACGAGCGAAGGATATGTGGGCGCACGGATGCAGGTGGGAGATAAGGTTTATGACCGCAAACTCACCACCATCGCCTACGACCACATACCCACGCAACTGGTATTGGAACCTGCCCGGATAAGGGTGGTTCGCCTGGAAGTGGAAAAGGCGGGCCAGCACATCGGTTATGTTATGGGCGCCGGGGATGCCATTCCCGAAAACCTCGAAGCGATCGGCTATACGGTTCATATGCTCGATCCTTCCGAACTTACCGAGGAGAACCTAAAACCCATGGATGCAGTGATGCTGGGCATCCGCGCGTATAACGTCCTGGACGAACTACCCGTTAAATCCGCTGCCCTCCTGAATTACGTGAAGCAGGGAGGCACCCTGGTGGTGCAATACAATACTTC
>JBNKHB010000299.1:0-3074 GCA_050290125.1 Robiginitalea sp. | reverse complement strand
TTCATCTCGATCTTACTCCCGACGCGATTTGCCACCAGGACGGTTTTTACGCCAGGGCAATCCCCCAGGGCGGTATCTACGATGCCCTTCAGATCTATCGTCTTGTTGCCCCGGTAGGAGCCGTCGGAGGTGATGACCAGTTTGCAGTCACAATCGTTGATGCGGGTTGCCAGGGCGGTGGCGGAGAAGCCGGCAAAGACTACCGAGTGGATGGCCCCGATGCGGGCACAGGCGAGCACCGCATAGGCCAGTTCCGGGATCATGGGCAGGTAGATGCAGACCCGGTCCCCTTTCTTTACGCCTTGATCCTTAAGCACATTGGCCATCCGGCAAACACGCTCGTGGAGCTTACGGTAAGTGATGTGCTCCGCCTCTTCCTCCGGGTCGTTCGGCTCAAAGATGATCGCCGTCTTCTCCCCGCGGGTGGGCAGGTGGCGGTCCAGGCAATTCTCGGTAATGTTCAGCCGGGCGCCTTCAAACCAGGCCACTTCCGGCTTGCTGAAGTCCCAGCGCAACACGCGGTCCCATTTCCTGCGCCATACAAAGTGTTCCTCGGCGATTTCTTCCCAGAAAGCCTCCGGGTCGCGGACGGATTTGCGGTATACCTGAAAATACTCCTCCAGGTGTTTGATATGGTAATTACTCATTTGTTTTGGTTTGACTCATTACTAAGATACGGCGAATCGGTAGCCTCGCTACAGAGGATCAAATTCAGGCGGCGGCGGGGCCGCGGACGGGATCCGGATGTCTTCCACCAGGTCGCTGATCTCCGGAGGCGGCGGTGGTGTCAGCGCACTTACCAACAGGGCCACCGCAAAGTTTACCGCCATGGCAATGGAGCCAAAGCCCTCCGGGGAAACCCCGAACCACCAGTCGGCTTCCAAACCGGCGACGGCCTCCTTTCCGCCGTCGAAAAGGCCGAACTTGAATTTAAGCATATAGAACAGCATCAGGCTTACTCCCACCACCATGCCGGATATGGCGCCCTTGCTGTTCATCCGCTTGTAAAAGATGCCCAGGAAGATGGCCGGGAAAAAAGAAGCCGCAGCCAGGCCGAAGGCCAGGGCGACGACGGCCGCCACAAAGCCCGGCGGGTTGATGCCGAAGTACCCCGCTACAACAACCGCAGCCGTTGCAGCCGCACGGGCGGTCCACAACTCCTGCTTTTCGCTGATCTTGGGATGGAATACATTCTTGATAAGGTCGTGCGAGATGGAGGAAGAGATCACCAGCAGCAGCCCGGCTGCCGTAGACAACGCAGCGGCCAGTCCTCCGGCCGCCACCAGGGCGATCACCCAGGCAGGCAGGTTGGCAATCTCCGGATTGGCCAACACCATGATGTCGCGGTCCACCACTAATTCGTTGGCCTCGGCATCCGCCACGTATTGCACGAGTCCGTCGCCGTTCTTATCGTCAAAGCTAAGCAGGCCGGTGCGTTCCCAGTTCATAAACCACTCCGGCAGGCCTTCATAGGGCTGATTGGACACGGTATTGAGCAGGTTCGTCTTGGCGAAGACGGCCACAGCAGGCGCCGTCGTATACAGGATGGCGATAAACAAAAGGGCCAGGCCGGCAGATTTGCGTGCGTCCTTCACCCGCTTTACCGTGAAGAACCGGACGATCACGTGCGGCAAGCCCGCAGTTCCCACCATCAGGGCGAGCGTAATACAGAAGATGTCGATCATTTTCTTGGAGCCATCGGTATAGGCATTAAAGCCCAGTTCGGTCGAAAGCCCGTCCAGTTTGTCCAGCAGGTACGTCCCGCTGCCGTCCGACAGCGTGTCCCCCATCCCTAACTGGGGGATCGGGTTCCCGGTCATCTGGAACGAAATAAAGATGGCGGGCACC
This sequence comes from Robiginitalea sp., assembly GCA_050290125.1. GTDB lineage: Bacteria > Bacteroidota > Bacteroidia > Flavobacteriales > Flavobacteriaceae > Robiginitalea. Next base: position 1,226 of record JBNKHB010000299.1, on the reverse strand, counting down.
ATAAAGGCGAAGATGAGGACGCAATACTGGGCGACCTGTGTATAGGTGATCCCTTTCATGCCCCCCAAAACCGCATAGAATAATACGATGATCATGCCGATCACCACCCCGGTCTCGATATCCACCTCCAAAAAGCGGGAGAACACCACCCCAACGCCGCGCATCTGCCCGGCTACATAGGTAAAGGAGACCAGCAACGCGCAAATCACGGCTACAATGCGCCCGGTACGGGAATAGTAGCGCTCCCCTATAAAATCCGGCACCGTATACTTCCCGAATTTTCGCAGGTAGGGGGCCAAAAGCAGCGCCAACAGCACATAGCCTCCCGTCCAGCCCATCAGGTAGACCGATCCGTCATAACCTGCAAAGGCGATGATCCCGGCCATAGAGATAAAAGAAGCGGCGGACATCCAGTCCGCGGCCGTGGCCATCCCGTTGGCCAGCGGGGAAACCCCGCCACCGGCTACGTAAAAATCCTTGGTAGAGGCCGCTTTGGACCAGATGGCGATGCCGATATAGAGCAGAAATGTGATTCCTACCAGCAGGTAGGTCCAGGCCTGAACAGTCAAATTATAAGGGTGTTACATTAGTCTTTAGAGCTGTCGAATCCGTATTGCCGGTCCAGCCGGTTCATCCAGGCCACATAGACAAAGATCAGGATCACAAAAACGTAAATGGATCCCTGTTGGGCAAACCAGAAACCCAACTGAAATCCGCCCAGGCGGAATTGGTTGAGCCAGTCTCTGAACAGGATGCCCGCCCCGAAAGAGACCAGGAACCAAATGGACAGCAACAGCCCCACCATCTTCAAGTTGGCCCGCCAATAGATTCGGGCCCGGTTTCCGTTTGCTTCTTTTCCCATGTTCGGATCGGTTAGGCGGCCGCAACGGGTTCCGCGCAGCCTTGAACGTCTAAAAATAAACAAATGTGCCGGTTCTGCAACCCGCCATCCCGACCAGAAAAGGGAAGAGGACCGCTTATGATCCAGGTCAGTGTCCCGCATTTCCTTTCTTCCGACCTTGAAGGCTCCCGGTAACCTGTAACGCCTTTTACCCATGACACCCATCCTTGAGCATACCTCAGACGTTGAGATCGCCGTGCGCGGCGCGAACCTCCGGAGCCTGTTCTCGCGGGCCCTGGAACAAATGGAAGGGTATTTAAAACCGGGGTACTGCCGGGAGACCGCCCACTTTGATTGCTGCAAGCACATCCGTCTGCAAGCAGGG
>JBNKHB010000298.1:0-3076 GCA_050290125.1 Robiginitalea sp. | reverse complement strand
AAATCCTTCGCGCAACAATTCATGGACCTCAGGACTTGTATAAGTCATATGGCAATCCCGCTGCCTGATGAGCGGTTGCCCAGGCAAATAAGAAAACTTTCCGGGTTCTTCGTCTCCCGGCTGTGGGATCATTTTGCTATAATCCAGGCTTCTTCCGTCAACCCTCGGTGGGGTACCCGTCTTCATCCGTCCCGTATCGAAACCGACTTCTGCTAATTGTTCCGTGATGCCTGTAGAAGCCCGCTCCCCAGCCCTTCCACCACCAAACTGTTTTTCTCCGATATGGATCAAGCCATTCAGAAAAGTCCCGTTCGTAAGAATGATGGTCTTTGCTTTGATATCAATGCCCAGGGAAGTCCGTACGCCATATGCGCCTTTAGATCCGACCAGGATGCCGGCTACCATCTCCTGGTAAAAATCCAGCCTTGGCGTCTGCTCCAAAAGCATTCGCCATTCTTCCGCAAATCGCATACGGTCGTTCTGGGCCCTTGGACTCCACATTGCAGGACCCTTGGACTTATTCAACATCTTGAATTGAATAGAAGACCGGTCGGTTACTATACCACTATAGCCCCCTAATGCATCTATTTCCCGCACGATCTGACCTTTTGCAATACCACCCATGGCCGGATTACATGACATCTGACCAATGGTTTGCAGGTTCATTGTTATTAGTAGCGTAGAAGAGCCCAGGTTGGCTGCAGCAGCAGCAGCCTCGCAACCCGCATGGCCGCCTCCAACAACTATTACATCATATTTCTCTCTGAACATACCTAATGTTTCACGTGGAACATTTCAAGGGCCAAGTCCTCTTCCTTCCTCATTATAGCCTTTGTTTCAGGGGTGTCGTCAGCAAAACCAAGTAGGTGTAAGACCCCGTGAATCATCACTCTTCTCAGTTCATCCAACTCGTCGGTATTAAATTTACCAGCGTTGTCCCTGACCCGATCCAACGAAATATATATCTCCCCGGAGATCTCCCCAGAGGATTCTGAAGGGAATGTAATGATGTCCGTATAGTAATCATGCTGTAAATATTTCCGGTTCATGTCCAACAAATACTCGTCGGAACAAAAAACATAAGTAAGATCACCCGTAGTGTTCCCCTTCGCTAAGATTACAGATGTAATCCAATCGGTATATTTTTGCAAGTCTAATCCCGGAGCCTCCGCTTCGAAATGGTACTCAATCATTGTCTTGAAAATATTCCTTTACCTTGTTCTTGTAAAGGCCGCGCAAAGGTAACACTTGTCTGTTTAAAATTTCTATGTTTTCCTGCTCATTTTCAAACACTTCCGGCTTTGTAGTAATAGGATTTACAAAGAGTTCCCTATTCGTTTGACTTTCCCGCTCCTCTTTGTTTCCTTGTGTGAAGGCCGCGTTCTCCAATTTCATCAATTGATGCTGGATTTGATTGATTCGGTCCGCTGTCCGAGTTGTTACTCCATTTCTAAGTAATTCTTCTTCAAACTGTTCCATTTGCCGTGCAATTTGCTCCGCCAAGCGTCGATCCGAATTATTGATCAAGGTCTTTAATTGTTCTTCCAATCGTTGTCGAATCGCCTGTTGCTCCTTATAAATCTCAAATAATTCCTCATAACCCATTTCTGAACCATTGCCATTACCGCCATCACCGGAACCCTGGCCCTCGCCCTGTTGATTGCCGCCGTTTTGTTGTCCTGACCCCTGGCCTTGTCCCTGCCCTTGCTGGCCCTGTCCCTGGCCGTCCCCTTGTTGGCCCTGACCCTGTTGTCCTTGTCCTTGTTGGCCCTGGCCCTCTCCTCCTTGCTCCTGTCCGTTCTGTCCTTCTTGTCCTTGTCCCTGTTCACCGCTTTGTTCACCTCCCGATTGCTGGCCGCTTCCCTGACCCTTCATACGTTCTCCAAGCTGTTGCTGACTTTGTATGATATCCGGCAATTGAAAGTTTTCACCGCCGCCCTGCCCTTTCCCGGGCATCATGGACTGCTGCATGTTCTCCAAAATAGAAGCCAGCATGGCGGCCAATTCATTGGCCGCAGTGATGACATACTGTTGATAAGAAGCCCCGCGATACCACTGATTCTCACTCAGGCTGCCCAATCCCCGGTCGATGTTATAATAAACGTCGGAGATTTGCTTATTAATGGTCTCCGAAATCTCCGGGCGCCGCAATGAAAGCGCGAACAAGCTGTCATCCACGTGTTCGAACAAATTCTTAAGCTCCTGCTGACGCCGGATATCCCCGGAACGGGATATCGCATTTTCGTCGAGCACGCGCACTACATTAAACAGGTCCTCTTGCTGGAAGGAGAAAACCACCAGGTTGTCCAGGATCTGTCGCAACATCTCGGCATCCTCCGCGTTCCCGCTTTCCGTGGCTCCGGCAGAGCCCTGTGAAAGCGCTTCCGCCAATTCCTGAAGTTTCCTTGCCGCCGATCGCTGTTTGCCTTTGGCCTCCCGGGATTCCGTGGCCTCACCATTGTTATCCGACGGCTGCGCCGGATCCGACTGTTGCAGCAGTTCCAGCGCCTCCTGCTGGTCCCGTGCGGTGGAGGATTCCTTCTGCGCATCCCTTTGCCAGGGCAGGGGCTTGTTCAGGTCCTGATTGGCAGAATCCAGGGCTCCCAATTCCTTCCGAAGCTCCTCAAATCGATCATTAAGCTGCTCTTGCTCGGTTCTTGATGAGTCCTCATTGGGTTGTTCTTGCTCAGAGACCTTTTCCTGTCGCTCCCCTAATTTTTCCAATTCTGCGCTAAGTTGGCGCGCCTTTTCCTGAACGTAATACCTCTTGGTTAACTCGAGCAACTGCTCCAGGTTCCTGCGGTTGGCTTCCTGCCCGTTACTCAACTCATCCATCCGTTCCCGCAGGGCATCCTGATCCAACTTATCCAACACCTTCTGAAGTTCCTCCATAAGCGCCGCATTCTTTCGCGCCTCGATCTCCTGGCGTTCCAACCGTTCCTGCAGCAATTCCTTGAAAGGGTCGTCCTCCCGTCCATTCTCCAAGTTCTCTTCCAGTTCCTTACTGAACTTTTCCATCAGGCGTTCCTGCTTCAATTGCCGGTTCAACACCTCCTTTAACTGCTGTTGATCGTTG
>JBNKHB010000297.1:0-3078 GCA_050290125.1 Robiginitalea sp. | reverse complement strand
GAATTGCCCTTGCAACCGGCCAGAAGGCAGACCGCCATCAGGATCAAATAGTGTTTCATAGCATTCGATGTTTTGAACTGTGTCGGGCTGGAGGCGGTAATCCCTACACGCCAAAGGGCATTTTAACTTAAATATAACGCTGATTTCAGCAGCACTTGCCAGCCGCCGCGCCCGGTTCTTTCAAAGGTACCCATTAATCCAAAAAGAAATCCCCCGGTTACCGGGGGATCTCAGAGTTAGTATTTAAAAGGTTTATCGGGATTGCAATTCCGGTATCTGAGTTTCTTTTACCTGCATAAAATTCAGTACTTCCTGCATGTTGGATACATCCAGGCCGGCCTAGCTTACTCCGTCCGCGGGCAAAATGGCAATGCGGAAGGTCTGGTTATCCGTATCTCCGGGCAACAGGGTGCCCAGGTCAAAGTCGGCTTCCAGGAAGATGCTCGCATCCAGGAAGGTATGGTCGTAATTGTACTGGAGGATACCCTGATCCAGCAAACGCGTTTGCGGCAGCAGGCGCCAAACGTCGATGGGCGCGCCTCCATCCGGATCATCCAGCTGTTCCCAGAGGATATAGACCAGTACCACATCGGTCTCAAATACTTCCACACTAGGAGCGTCCTCGGAGAAAACGGTGAGGATGCTGTAATTGTTCTCGGGCGTAAAATCGCCGGTAATATCATAAACCTGCCCGAGGATGTTTACGCCGTCAAGACCGTCAAGGCCATCGAGACCATCGAAGCCAGGAGGGCCTTGAGGCCCTTCACAGGACAAGGTGATCAGGGCAAGTACAAGACTGAAGAGTAGACTGAATTTTTTCATAATGAATGGGTTTTAGTAGGATTCGCACCCCCCGGGGGGCCTGTTTTTCTATGGGTGTTTCAAAAAGCGGGCCAAAAATTTGATCAATGGGTGTTCCCACCGCTTGCACATCTCCCGAACTTCTTATTCCACAGTGCTTCCGGGTGTTTTAGGACCTCCGTCAAAGGACGACCTAAAATGTTTATATTAGCCCGTAGCAGCCTTGGCAAGCCGCTGAAAACGAACCAAACAAACACGGAGCATGCTTAAGAAACGACGCCTGAGTTTTTGGGAAATCTGGAATATGAGTTTCGGTTTCCTCGGGATTCAATTCGGATTTGCCCTGCAGAACGCCAACACTTCAAGGATATTCGAGACCCTGGGCGCCGAAGTGGATGAAATCCCTATTCTTTGGATCGCCGCCCCGGTAACCGGCCTGATCGTACAGCCCATCATCGGATATTTCAGTGACCGGACCTGGACCCGCCTGGGCCGGCGCCGTCCATATTTTCTGGTTGGGGCGATCCTGGCTTCGATCGCCCTGTGCATCATGCCGAATTCGCCGGCCCTTTGGGTGGCTGCGGGCATGTTATGGATCATGGATGCCTCCATCAATATTTCTATGGAGCCTTTCAGGGCTTTTGTCGGGGATAACCTTCCCGGCGATCAGCGTACGCTTGGTTTTGCCATGCAGAGCTTTTTTATCGGTATCGGAGCGGTGGTGGGATCCGTAATGCCCTATGTCTTCACTAACTGGCTGGGCCTGAGCAATACGGCTCCCGAAGGGGTCATCCCCGATTCGGTTAAATGGTCGTTTTACATCGGGGCGCTGGTTTTTCTGCTCGCCGTGCTTTGGACGGTCTTTCGATCCAGTGAATACAGTCCGGAAGAATTGGAGCAATTCGAGGAAAATCAGGCATTCCAGGAGCCGGAGCCTACGCCGGAAGAAGACCGCCGCCGGGTAAGCCGCCTGCGCACCTACGGACTGGCCCTGTTCGCCATGGGCGTAGCTACAACTTTTTTCCCGTATTATTTTGACCTTCAAAAAGAACTGTATATCCTCACTGTGGGGCTGTTTATAGTTGGTTGCCTTTTTCTGATCGCCGCAGTGGTTCGCGAAAAGGGCTCCCGAAACGGATTTGTAACCATAATGACCGATTTGCTGTACATGCCCACTACCATGAAACAATTGGCCTGGGTACAGTTTTTTTCCTGGTTTGCGCTCTTTTCCATGTGGATCTATACCACGCAAGCGGTTACCGGGCATATTTACGGCGCTACCAACACTACTTCGCAGGCTTACAACGATGGGGCGGATTGGGTAACCGTCCTCTTTGGGGTCTATAACGGGGTAGCGGCCCTGGTGGCGTTTTTGTTGCCCGTGCTGGCTAAAAAGACCAGCCGCAAGATCACCCATCTGATCGCCCTGGTCCTCGGTGGTATTGGACTGATCTCGGTATATTTTATATCACAGCCCAACTGGTTGCTACTCTCTATGGTGGGTGTGGGAATTGCGTGGGCCAGTATTCTCTCCGTGCCGTACGCCATGTTGGCGGGGGCCCTGCCACCGACCAAAATGGGATATTATATGGGCGTCTTTAATTTTTTCATCGTAATACCCCAGATGGTGGCAGCTACCATACTGGGATTCCTGGTAAATGCTTTTTTTGGCAATCAACCGATCTATGCCCTGATCGTGGGCGGCATGGCTATGATCCTGTCCGGCCTGCTGACCCTGCGCGTGAGTGACAGGTCTTCGGTGGCCGTGCATACCATCGGATAAACTGTTTCGGAAACTCGGGGGAATTCCATAAATTTAAGAGACCAAGCAAACCACACCAACCATGTACAGACAGGAGCGCGTTGTTATTGACGCCGTAAAACCGCAGCTGGACTGCGGTAAATTCTTTATCAAACGGGTAGTGGGAGAGGAAGTTGCGGTATCAGCCGACATTCTTCCGGACGGCCACGACGTGATGCAGGCGGAAGTCCTTTACAAACATCAATCCGCGCGCCGATGGGAGGAGATGCGTATGCAACCGCTGTTCAACGACCGATATGAGGCGGCTTTTCCGGTGATGGAACAGGGTTTCTATTCATATAAGATCCGGGCGTGGATCGATCACGCCCTCAATTGGCAGCACGGCACGGAGGCTAAGATCCAGGACGGACAACACGTAAAAAGTGAGCTCCTGGACGGCGTGCAGTACCTGGAGTATGTTGCCGGGAAGGCCGGCAAAGAAGACAAGGCATGGTTGCAGGACCTGGCGGCGGCTT
>JBNKHB010000296.1:0-3081 GCA_050290125.1 Robiginitalea sp. | reverse complement strand
CGCAGGAATTCGGAGTCCCCTATTTCGACAATATGAACCGGTTGATCGAGGCGGTGGACATGGTGGATATCGTGACCCCTACCCTCTCCCACTTTGACTGCGCCCGCAAAGCGATGGCGCAGCAGAAGCACGTATTCATCGAGAAACCCGTAACCCATACCACCGACGAGGCGGAGGAATTGATCCGGCTGATGCGGAAACATGGGGTGAAGGCTCAGGTAGGCCATGTGGAACGGTTTAATCCTGCATTTTCTTCGGTGTCATCTTTGCTTACCGAACCGATGTTTATCGAGACGCACCGCCTGGCGGAATTCAATCCGAGGGGCACCGACGTACCGGTGGTACTGGACCTGATGATCCACGATATCGATATTATCCTGAGTGTGGTACGGTCGGAGATTGCGGAGATCCGGGCCAGCGGGGTTTCGGTAATCAGCAAATCCCCGGATATCGCCAATGCCCGCATTGCATTTGAAAATGGCTGCGTTGCCAATCTGACGGCCAGCCGCATCTCGCTGAAGAATATGCGGAAATCGCGTTTCTTCCAAAGGGATGCCTACATTTCAGTGGATTTCCTGGAACGAAAGGTAGAAGTGGTCCGGATGAAGGATGCCCCGGAAAACCCGGGGGAATTTGATATGGTTTTACAAAACGCCGAAGGCAAATCAAAGCAGATCTACTTCGAAAACCCCGAAATACGACCCAACAATGCCATTCTGGATGAATTGGAACGCTTTGCCGATGCCATCGAGACCGGGAGCCAACCTGTGGTCCCGCTGGAGGATGGCGCACGTGCCCTTGAAGTGGCACTTCGAATAATCGACGCATTTGCAGAATAAACCGGCAGCAGAATCAATAAAATTTACTCCCGATGATTAAAAATGTTTCAGTAATCGGCGCTGGCACCATGGGCAATGGGATTGCACATGTCTTTGCCCAGCGGGGTTATCAGGTGCACCTGGTGGATGTTTCGGCGGAACGGCTCAAGGCAGGTTTGGATACCATTGGGCGAAACCTGGGCCGCATGCTGGAGAAAGAGCGAATTACTGCGGAGCAGCGCGACCAGACCCTGGAACGCATACAGACGTACACCGAGCTCGCGAAAGGCGTGCACAATAGTGGCCTGGTTGTGGAGGCCGCCACGGAGAACGCGGAGCTCAAGAAGCAAATCTTCCGCGAATTGGATGCGGCCTGCCCATCGGATGCGATCCTGGCAACAAATACTTCGTCTATCTCCATTACGGAGATAGCCGCCGTTACCGTCCGGCCGGCCCAGGTGATCGGCATGCATTTCATGAACCCGGTACCCATCATGCAACTGGTGGAGGTGATCCGGGGATACGGAACCAGCGATGCCGTTACGCAAAGCGTGATCAAGCTGGCGGAGGACCTTGGTAAAACGGCGGTTGAGGTGAATGATTACCCGGGCTTCGTGGCCAACCGGATCCTGATGCCGATGATCAATGAAGCGGTGGAGACCCTGTATCACGGAGTTGCAGGGGTGCCGGAAATCGATACGGTCATGAAACTGGGCATGGGCCATCCCATGGGGCCCCTCCAACTGGCAGATTTTATAGGGTTGGATGTGTGCCTTTCCATCCTCAAGGTCATGTATAATGGCTTCAGGCTTCCCAAATACGCTCCCTGCCCACTGCTGGTGAACATGGTAAATGCCGGAAAGCTGGGCGTGAAATCCGGGGAGGGTTTTTACGATTATTCAGAGTCCCGTAAAGCGGAGGTCGTCTCTTCACAATTTCGTTAGTCCCATGGCCGAAATTCAGCCGTTTGCCGCCGTAAGGCCGGCCCCGGACAAAGCACCTTTTGTGGTATCCCGCTCCCTGGAGGATTACAGCCCGGCCCAACGGGATGCCCTGATGCGCGAGAATCCCTTTTCCTTTCTGCACATCCTAAGACCGGGTTTCAAGTTCGGCCGAAGGGTAAAGGGGAGCGAACGACATCGGCTTATCCGCAACCGGTACCTGGAATTCCTGGAAGAGGGGATCTTTATTGAGGAAAACGCCCCTTGTTTATATGTATACCGGCAAAGCCGTCCCGGATATGCGTGCTCCGGGATCTTCTGTGCCACGCCCACGGAAGCCTATCTGGACGGTACCATCCGGCGGCACGAAGACACCCTGCAGCGCCGTGAAAAACTCTTTGCGGACTATCTGGAAAAGGTTCGGTTTAATGCCGAACCGGTCTTGCTGACCTACCCGGACCATCCCGGTATTGCCGGGGAAGTGTTACAGATACAGGAATCGGAGCCGGAATACCGGTTTACCACGCCGGACCGGATCACGCACGAGATGTGGGTAGTTGACCATCAGGAACGCATCGAACGGATCAGCGAACATTTTATGGGGGTAAGCGCACTCTATATTGCGGACGGGCACCACCGCTGTGCCTCCTCCGCCCTCCTCGCCAAACGCCTGCAGGCCTCCGAACCCGAGGCTGTTGCCTGCCGGTATTTTATGAGTTACCTGATCCCGGAATCCCAGGTTCGCATCCATTCCTTCAGCCGGCTCTTAACGGACCTCGGGGAGCTCAGCCCGGCAGACGTCCTGATGCGTCTGGATACGGTTTACCGCATCCGCGAGAAAGGACCTGAGCCCTACCTGCCTTCCAAAAAGCATCATTTTTCGCTGTATTTGGACGGCCGGTTTTACGCCCTGTATCTGAGAAAACCGCTGCGGCAGTTTCCGGATCCTGTGAGCCGCCTGGATACGCGTATCCTGTATATGACGGTACTAAAGCCGATCTTTGGGATCAGCGATCCCAGAAACGACCCCAGGCTGCAGTACTGCTCCGGGGAACATGGGGCTTCCTTATTAAAATCCAGGGTAGACAGCGGGGAATTTGCCTGTGGCTTTGCCATGTTGCCCGCTACGATGGAGGAGATCCGCGCCGTGGCCGACCAGAATCTTACCATGCCTCCCAAGAGTACCTATGTGGAACCCAAGTTGCGCAGCGGCTTTACGGTTTATAATTTTTGAATGATGAAAACCCCGGATATGGGAATTGCAGAAAGGTTGAATGGTATTAAGGAAGCACTGCCGGACGGTATCTGCCTGGTGGCGGTTT
>JBNKHB010000295.1:0-3087 GCA_050290125.1 Robiginitalea sp. | reverse complement strand
GGGGACGAGCCACGGGCGGCTTACGACCGCGTTCATCTGAGCTCTTATTTTGAAGACAGAAATGCGGATTCACTGGAGCTGGCACCACTGAACTGGTATGCGGAGAATGGCATAGAGCTGGTCTGCAATGACCGCGTTTCGGAGATCAACAGGGAACAAAAGACCATTACCACGGTCAGCGAGCAGGTTCATGCATATGACTATCTGGTCCTGGCAACGGGATCTTCCCCATTTGTGCCGCCTATTCACGGCGTCGAGAAAGAGGGCGTATTTGTCTACCGGACCATTGAGGACCTGGAGCGTATGCTGGCATATGCGGAGCGCATCAAATCAGAGCGCAAACAACCCAGGGCGGCCATCCTGGGTGGAGGTTTGCTGGGATTGGAAGCCGGTAAGGCCGTCATTGACATGGGCCTGGAGCCTCATGTGGTGGAATTCGCGCCCAAACTAATGCCCCGGCAACTGGATGCCCGCAGCAGCAAGATCCTGCAACTGATGCTGGAATCCATGGGCATTCACATCCATTTGAGCAAGGCTACGAACAAGATACTGGGCAACGGCCTGATCACGGGCCTGGAATTCGGCGAGGATGACCATCTTGACGTAGATATGCTAATCATTTCGGCAGGTATCCGGCCCAGGGACGAACTGGCTCGAAGCTGCGACCTGAAAACGGGCGTACGCGGGGGGATCGTGGTTAACAACCGCATGCAAACTTCGGATGAAAACATCTATGCCATCGGAGAAGTTGCACTATATAAACAAATGATCTACGGGCTGGTAGCGCCGGGCTATGAAATGGCCGAAGTTGCAGTGCAACAGATCCTGGGCAATTCGGAAGTCACCATGAGTGAGGAAATCGACATGTCCACCAAACTCAAACTGATCGGTGTGGACGTGGCCAGTTTTGGCGAACCCTACATGCCGGCGGACAAGGGGCTGTCCATCATATTTGAGAACAAGACCAAAAGCCTCTACAAACGCATCAACGTGAGCCATGACGGCAAGACCCTCCTGGGGGGCATCCTGGTGGGCGACGTCGGCGACTACAGCATCCTGCATCAGATGTATTTGAACGGGCTTCCCCTGCCCGAGAATGCCGAAGAGCTCATCGTCGGCACCCGCGGAGAAGGTGGGTCCGCCTTTGGCAGCCTGCTGGATTTGCCGGACGATGCCGTCATTTGTTCCTGTGAAGCCGTATCCAAGGGCCGCGTTTGCTGTTCGGTGCTGGAAGACGGTAACGAGGACGTCAAATCGGTGGCAAAAGCCACCAGGGCCACAACCGGCTGCGGAGGTTGCAAGCCCATGGTATCGGACCTGATCAAGGAAAGCCTTAAATCGCAGGGAAAAACGGTAAAAGAGCGGATTTGCGAGCATTTCAATTATTCGCGTCAGGAACTTTTTGACATTGTCAAGGTACAGGGGATCCAGGACTATGACGAGCTGCTGGACACGGTGGGGAGCGGTCACGGTTGTGAGATTTGCAAGCCCGCCACAGCAGCTATTTTTGCCAGCGTCTTCAGCGAAACGGCCAACCGCCAGGAAACCATCCAGGATTCCAATGACCGATTTCTGGCCAACATCCAGCGAAACGGCACCTATTCGGTAGTCCCCAGGGTCCCTGGCGGTGAAATCAGCCCGCAGAAACTGATGGCCCTGGGCAGGATCGGTCAGAAATACGACCTGTATACAAAAATTACCGGCGGGCAGCGCATCGATATGTTCGGGGCGCAATTACACGAATTGCCGCTTATCTGGGAGGAATTGATCCTGGAAGGGTTTGAAAGCGGACATGCCTACGGGAAAGCGTTGCGGACCATCAAGAGCTGCGTAGGTTCCACCTGGTGCCGTTATGGAATGGATGAAAGTGTCAGTTTTGCCGTGGATATCGAAAACCGGTATAAGGGAATCCGATCCCCCCACAAGTTAAAAGGCGGGGTTTCCGGCTGCATCCGCGAATGCGCCGAAGCGCGCTGCAAGGATTTCGGATTGATCGCCGTTGAGGGCGGCTGGAACCTCTATGTCTGCGGCAATGGCGGTGCCAATCCCAAACACGCAGAGTTGTTGGCGGAAAAGATCGACCGCGAAACGGCCGTCAGGTACATCGACCGCTTTTTGATGTTCTATATAAAAACCGCACCTCCCCTGACCCGGACCGCCACCTGGTTGCAACAACTGGAAGGGGGGATAACCTACCTGCAAAATGTGGTGATCCACGATAGTCTGGGCATGGCCGAAACCTTTGAACGCGAATTGCAGGAATTGATCGACAATTATTCCTGCGAATGGAAGGAAGCGGTTCAAAGCCCCGATGTCCGCAGCAGGTACAACCATTTCGTCAATTCAGACGCCCCGGACGACACCATTGAATTCGTGGCCCTGAGGGATCAGAAAATGCCCAAGGCCTGGCAATAATTTACAATTATGGATACGATTTTTCAGAAAATGGAAGAGCCCTATGGGTCCACCAAGCCGGAAGAGGTGAAAACCTGGCACAAAGCTGCGGAAACCAGCAGGTTTCCGAAAAATGGCGGGGCCTGCGTAAAAATCGGGGCGCTACAGATCGCGGTGTTCCGCTTTGCCCGGATCGGCAAATGGTATGCCTGCCAGAACCTCTGCCCGCACAAGATGGAGATGGTCCTATCCCGGGGAATGATTGGCGAAGAGGCCAACATCCCCAAGGTCTCCTGCCCGCTGCATAAGAACAATTTTTCCCTGGAAACCGGGGCTCACTTGAACGGCGAACTCCCGGCATTGGCCACCTACCCCGTAAAAATTGAAGATGGTTTTGTGTATATTGGTTTACCCGAATAATGCAGACCCGTATTAACCATGGAAAGTGCAGAAAAACTCGTCCGGGCTTTCGAACTTTTCGACCATGCTAACGCCCAGGACCCCAATATGGAACGCCTGGAAAACGGGGAAGCGCCCAGGGAACTCATCTATGCCAAACGGATGTCGGAGGTCCTGGACGATTTTGAGCCAAATGCCTCCCAGGCCCTGCGGTTAACGGCACGGTGTCAGCATATATGCCGATGGGAAATCCCGAGGGATACCTATCCTGCCAACAGGGCCGGATATCTCCGG
>JBNKHB010000294.1:0-3097 GCA_050290125.1 Robiginitalea sp. | reverse complement strand
AATTCGCAGAAACTTTCGGCAATGGAAGCCTTGCCCTGGCGGATGGATTTGATCTCGGTGCCGGACAGCACAATCCCCGCCTGGTAGATATCCAGGAGCTCGTAGTCAAAGCGAGCCCGCTTATTGCGGATGTCGATCTTTTTCTGCATGGTCCGCAAAATTAGCACAAATAAAACGCTTTGGGTGGTTTTTGTCAGGAAAGCTGGGAGGTTCCGACTTAAAACATCAATTTTGCATTCGATGAAACGACTCTTCTATACCGGCATATTTGCCGCAGGCTTATTGAGTTTTCTTTCATGCGGGGAAGCCCCTGAGAAACCGCTGCACGCGGAGGAAGTTGTGGCCCGGGCCATTGAAGAAGCCGGGGGCGACCGTTATGGAAAAAGCCATATCGAATTCGAATTCCGCGACCGGACTTACTCCTCCCATTGGGAAAACGGACGGCAGGTGCTCAAGCGCATTACCACCACGGATTCTGCGGTTATCGTGGACACCCGCAAGGGTGAGGACTTCGAACGTACCATAGGCGATTCCGTGGTTGTGGTTCCGGATAGCATGGCGGGCCGCTATTCCCGTTCGGTCAATTCCGTCCATTATTTTGCTTATTTACCCCACGGCCTGGATAGCAGGGCGGTAAACAAGGAGCTGCTTGGGATCGTGGAACTGGACGGCAGGTCTTATTACAAAGTACGGGTAACGTTTGACAAGCAAGGCGGCGGCGAGGATTACCAGGATATTTTTGTGTACTGGTTCGACACCGAGACCTTCCGGCCCGGATTCCTGGCCTATGAATACTATACAGACGGAGGCGGCCTGCGATTCCGGCAGGGTTATAACGACCGTACGGTGGGCGGTTTGAAATTTTTGGATTACAAGAACTTCAAGGCCGAAGCTCCCGTGCCCGTTACCGAACTGGACAGCCTGTTTGAATTAGGGCAATTGGAAGAACTGTCCGTTATCGAACTGCAGAATATCCGCGTTAATCAGGACAATTACAATTAAAGTGCAGCCGGTGCGACCAGGTTTGGTCGCCAATGATCTGGACGATAAACAAGCTGCCGTTGTCCGAATCATCCATATCCGCATACTGGTACTCTCCTAAGAGGTCGTTGGCCAGGGCAGGCGTACTGTTGCTGTGCCCTACGACCAGGACGTTTTTTCCAAGGTTCTCCCGCCTGAATTGGGCAATGTCAAGGGATCCTGGATCGTAATACTGGACGGTGATGTTTTGCTTTACGGCGGAAGGCGCGGCGGTCATGGAAGTGCGCTCGTAATCAGTAGTGTAGATGGCATCCAGGGGGACTTCGTTCAGGATCTCCGCCCAGTGCATGGCGCGCCCGAGTCCGGCCTGGTTCAATTCCGGATCTATATTCTGGGGATCCGACCGGTCCTTTTCGGCGTGGCGGATCAGGTAGAAGGTCGTGATCTCAGATGTTTGCTGCTGTGCCAGGGGTTCTTCCTTTTCCTTGCAGGACAGCACAAAGAGTAATGCGATTCCTAAGATTAGCGTTGGAAAAGTTTTCATAGTAGCGTGGTTTATGTAAATTTGACACCCTTGTCTGTATCTAACTGTATTTCATCAAATATAGTATATAGGCGGGCATTATACGGAACACGATATGGGAAAAAGGATACTGGTATCACTCTTCCTGTTAGGCGCTCGGTTGCTTTTTCCCCAAGACCTCGAACTCCCGCCGGATTTGCGTCAGCACAACCTGCTGATGGTTTCCCCAAGCCTTTTCAATCCGGTCCTGTCCACAGAACAGGAACGCAGTCACAGCCTGGGAATATGGACGCGTTGGCAGTGGCAGGACATCGACGGCGATCCCACGACCCTCTTATTGAACTATACCGGTACCTATCGCAATGTGGGATTCGGGGCTGGTTTCTTTCAGAACAATACGGAGATATTCCAGGAAAGCGGGGGCCTTGTAAATGCCGCCTACCGCTATAACATAACAGATCGGATCGCACTCACGGCCGGGGCCAATTTCTTTTTCTACAAGCGTAAACTGGCGGATAACCGCTTTATCCTACAGGAGCCCATCCTGCCCTTTCAGGACGATACGGAAGATTTTATTCTGCGACTGGCGCCGGCCCTGCAATTCAGTTACGATTCGTTCTCGATTGGGGTGGTCCTGGAAAACCTCGTGCATTACAACGTAGACAACCGGGAGCCCGTATCGGCTTCCGGGGATCGGATCTTGCTGTTGATGGCGCGTTACGGGATCCTGTTAGGCCCGGACGGCATGGGCCGGCCCAAGACGCTGAGCCCCATCATCTACGTCAAAAGCATACCGGGTTACGATACCCAGGTGGGCTTGGGCGGACATTTTACCACGTCGCGCTACTGGGTCCAGAGCGCATATAACAGCTATTATGGCTTTTCGATTGGTTTGGGCGGACGATTCCTCCAACGCATCGCCCTGGGCGGCATTGTAGAACTGGGATCCAAAACGGGTCCGAGCGGCTCGGGGACATCGTATGAACTGGTAGCCTCGTATTCTTTCGGCCAGCCTCCGGGGCGGGAATTGGAATTGGAACCGCTGCCGGAAGAAGAACCAATACCGGAGGATGTGATTACGCAGGCCGAGCGCGATTCGCTCGACACGGCCGCACAGGCCCGGGAGCTGGCCATGGAGCGCCAGCGTGATTCCATGGAAGCCGCCAGGCAACTGGCCCTGGAGCGCAGACGGGATTCCGTTGCGGCGGACCAGGCATTGGCCGCCCAGCGTGAGCGGGATTCCATTCAGGCGGCGGGCGAAGCCCGGGCCTTGGCCCTGGAGCGCCGGCGGGATTCGCTGGCGGCTGTCGAACGGGCGCTACTGCTCGCTCAACAGCGCCGGCGCGATTCCCTCGAAGCCGTTGAGGCGGCCCGGGAGCTGGCCCTGCAACGCCAACGCGATTCCCTGCTTGCGGCAAGACAGGCTGCAGAGGCCGCGGCGGCCCAACGAAGGATCGATTCACTCAATAGGGTACGCCAGGCCCTGGCCGAGGTGAGGAGAAGGGATTCGCTGCAACAGGTGGCTCTGGCGGAACGCCGACGCGATTCCCTGGAAGCCGCTCAGCGGGAGGCCGAAGCCGTGGCGGAACGCCG
>JBNKHB010000293.1:0-3108 GCA_050290125.1 Robiginitalea sp. | reverse complement strand
AACACTAAAGCGTAGCCTAAAATTGGATTAGGTCTTCATCATCGGGCTAGCAGAAGCACCAGACACAACTAGATCTGCAAAGGAGCGAGGGTGAACCGGCCTGGATGAAAAAAGCAATGAGGTCTTCAGGAAAGAACCCGCACAAAGATCATTGGGTCAAATGGGGCCATTGCCCGTTACAAATACATTACCAATGAAGCTGGACAGTACTACGGCATAAATCAATCCTCCAAGGAAGTGATTAAAACACCCCTGGACCAAAAAGACCTTGCCCAGGTCTTTACAAAAAACAAATCCGCTTCCACCTGGATAACCATTGCTGTGATTGCCGTCCCAATTATTGCAATTGCCATAGCCGCCGGTACGGCGGACTACGGGCCTGATCTGAGCGGGTTTGGCGAATGACGCCGGCCTTATTGACGAAAGTCGGTCATACTGATAGCCCTAGACTGGTATTCGCATTTTGCTTTAAAAAGGCTATTTTTCCAGGAAAGCGATACCCTTATGAAGAATGCCTTGATCCTTCTGGCACTACTCCCTTTATTTTCTTTCGGTCAACCTAACATCGAATACGGCTCGAACAATGGAAAATATCTGGATGTTTACGGGTCCGGGCTTTACCACGAAACCTATGGGGCCGGGGTACCGCTTTTGTTACTTCACGGCGGGATGGGTAGCATCTCGAATTTCACCTCGGTAATCCCTGAACTCTCAAAACACTATAAGATCTATGCCCTTGATAGTCCCGGTCACGGAAGATCCGAGGGCATTGACTCTTTGAGTTACCAAACCATGTCCAATCACATTTCCGAATTTATAAGGAAGCTGGAGTTGGACAGCCTCCATATTGCGGGATTCAGTGATGGAGCCATTGCCGCCCTGTGGGTCGCCCGGGACCATCCCGAAAAAGTAAAGAAAGTCATCTTCGGAGCGGGAGCATTGGGCCCGGGTTACAGTACACCTGACGGCCTCGCTATGCTGCGGTCCATATTGCCTGAAACTATACCAGAAACATTTGCCAATGCCTACCGCGAGAAATCCCCCAATCCGGAGGAATGGGAAGGTTTTGTCAATGCCTCCAAACAAATGTGGTTGGACCCTGTGTGGTTTCCGGAAGAAGAACTCGAGGCCATAAAAGCAAAAACCCTGATCCTGTTCGGGGACCGGGATCCTTTTATCCCTTTGCAACACACTTTGGATATTTATTCTAGAATGTCTGATGGTTCCCTTAGCATCCTTCCTGACACCGGGCATGGTATTTTTGAGAATGCGGAACTGGTTTTACCTGTTCTAATGGACTTTTTGGAAGGTTCTTGAGATCTATTCCTCGATCCGTGTCTTTAAAAGACGCCGGGCCTTTGGGTTTTGTATCCGAATTATCCCCTATCTTATCCCGTCAACCGAAACAACCAACCCGATGAAACCCACTCACCTCCTCTTCGCCCTCCCCCTGCTCCTCATTTCCTGCGGCGCCCCGGCCGAAAACCCGCAAACCGCAGCACCGGAAACAGCCACTGAGGAACCCAACTGGTCCCATAACTACAGCGTTTCCTTTAACATCCAATACGGGGAAGACCCGGCCCAGCGCCTGGACGTCTACAGCCAGGGGCACCGCGTGGGTGAACCGGACTGGTGGGAACCGGACACCGAAGCCCACCCGACCCTCATCTACATCCACGGCGGCGGCTGGGTAGGCGGCATCAAGGAAACCCAGGTGCCGGACCTCATCCCGTACCTGGAGCGCGGCTGGAACGTGGTGAACGTGGAATACCGCCTGGGCGTCGATACCGCCCCTGCCGCCGTGGAGGATGCCCTGTGCGCCATCTCCTGGGTGGCCGACCACGCCTCCGAATTCAACATCGACCCGCAGCGCATCGTAGTCACCGGGAGTTCGGCCGGAGGCCACCTGGCGCTGATCACCGGTATTCTGAACAAGGTCCCGGGCAGCCACTGTTATAGCGGAGACCGGCTGAATGTTGCCGCCATTATCAACTGGTACGGCATTACCGACATCAAACGGGTGGAAGAATTCCTGCGCACCACCAATCCGGAATGGAATTACGCAGGCGCCTGGCTGACCGATGCCGAACAGACCGACAGCGTCTCCCGCATGTATTCCCCGCTGGAACGGGTGACCGCCGATGCCCCGCCCATACTAACGCTGCACGGCGAAATGGATTCCATCGTACCCTTCAACCAGGCCCTTTTGTTGCACGAAAAACTGGAAAGCCTGGGCCTAACCCATAAACTGGTCTCCGACCCAGAGGGCAACCACGGCGGCTTCAGCGACGCGCAGTACGAGCTGATGTACAGGGAAATTTTCGACTTCCTGGACGCACATCTGGATTAAAATCCCATAGTATTTCGACATAGGATCCCGGGAAAACCACTTCCCGGGATTTGTTATTTCCGGGCAAAAAATCCGCGGTTTGCCCGGATTCACACCCCCTTCATCGAAAAAAACACCCAAACCGGGTGTTTAGCCCGCTGCTTGATTGTTAACAGGTAGAACCCTCAAATAATTCGTTATGAAAACTACTCTACTCCTCAAAGAAATCTACCTGGAAGCGTTCCGTAACCTGGGTCATTTCCTGATCAAGAACTATTTCAAGGCATTCTCGTTCTTTTGCCTGTTCCTTTTTATCGTTACGCTCTACGCGTTCATATTCCGCCTGTCGACCGGCTTTGCCTTTGACTAAAGACCAGCAGCGAGAAACTTCCTATCTTTCGGGGAAACTGAATTTCCTTGAAAAGCTTTGATACGGAATCGCTGCCGGCGACCCTTGGGACCTACCTGAGCGGCATAGGATGGCTTCAGGACGGTGAAACGGTTCAGGCCCTCTCCAAGGCCGGCGAAGGAAATATGAATGTCGTACTCAGGGTAAGCACGGACCGGCGAAGCTTTATCCTGAAGCAGTCCCGGCCCTATGTGCAGAAGTATCCGCAAATCCCGGCGCCGCTGGACCGGATCCGCGTTGAACACAGTTTTTACCAGGCCGTTCAGGATGCGGGGATCGGCAGCCACCTGCCGCGTATCCTTGGCTTTGACCGCGAGAACAGCCTCATGCTCCAGGAAGACCTGGGGCATGCCAGGGACATGAGTTTCCT
>JBNKHB010000292.1:0-3137 GCA_050290125.1 Robiginitalea sp. | reverse complement strand
GGAGAACATGCGGCCTACGGCGCGCTTCACCCAGTTGATATCCCCTTTCCTCTCATCAAAACTTTTCTGATAGAGCGGGATCAGGTTTTCGCAGTCCGCAAGGGCTCCTAATTTGGAATCGATGCTACCGGAGATCTTACCGTAATTCTCGGAATAACTGTTATACGCCTTCAGACGGCTCTTCTCCTTGGAAGTAAGGGTTCCCAGGGAATCCTTGGGCAGGAGTTCGTTGATCTGGTCCAAATACTTTTCGTTTTCCTCTTCAATCTTCTCGGTCACGTTGTCGTAAACGTCGAATACCTCCTGCAAATCCTTGGAGCCGCCTTTATGAAGGTCCACCAGGGTGGAGAAATAAAGGTAGAGCGCCTTGGGGTTGTCAAAGTGCTCGCGGTCATCGGAGAAAGCTTTAGAGAGGATAGAATACAACTCGGCATCGTTTGCCATTTTGTTGTCGTATAAAACGGAAGCCTTATCGCTGGCAACGCCTGCTTTGGAGTAATTCTTCGGGAAGTATTCCAAGCTGGTGTCGTAGAGGGCCAGCAACTCCTTGATATAGGCGTCCTTCTCGGCACCCGTGGAGTTTTCAATTTTATAATCGAGGATTTTCTCCCCGTAGGAGAAATTGGCCTTGTTGATTCCCGGGCAATTTTCATATACCATTTTCCAGGGAGTATAGGCCGCCTCGTAATTCTTCACTTTAGCGTGTTCGGCATAGATGGAAAGATTGGTCATACATTCCGGATTCTGGGCTTGACCGAAGGTCATTCCGACAGCCCCGAAGACGGCAATGATCCATGCGTAAAATTCCTTTTTCATCTTGTCACTTATTTTGAGGGGTTTAAAATACAATAATTTTATCAATTAATTTGCCTCTTTTGGAACCATCTGTCGTTGAATGAGAGGCCTACGCTCACCTTAAAATAGCTTTCCCGCACCAGCCCATTCATCGTTGTCCCCCTTCTTCCCAGTTCAAAACCGAGGTTCAGGTTCGAGAAATTGATTCCCAGCGGTAGACCCATTCCAAATGTTATGCCAAAATTCTCAAGTTGCTTATCATTTACGACGTAACCCGTATTATCCAGACGAAGGCCCGCCCTGTAGGTAACGCGGCTCAGGTAGGAATCAATGGAAGTATAGTTAGGGATATAGAACCCGCCCAGCGCGATGCTGCTGGCGTCCTCGTATTCCACATTCGCCGAGCGCAGGAAGCGGTTGCGGAAATCGCTGAATTGCTGGGTGCTGTATTCGGCGCCGATAAACCAATGCTTGTCCTCCCCATAGCCCAGTCCGACCGAATAGGTGGTGGGCACCTTGATCTCCGTGAAATGCAGGAAATCCTCGTCCAGGTCCACGTTGATGGTTTCGATCTCGGTCCCGGTAATCGGCACGAACGTACCAATCCGCTGGCTGTTCTCCGAGGTCAGGTTGGTTTGCGTATGGATGCGGAGAGAGCTGAAAAGGGTGTGTTTGCTGCTGACCTTTGGCTCGTAGGTAAGCCCGTAATTAAAGTCAAAACCATTGATCCTTGAGATCCGCTCATCCAGCGTTCCGAATGCCACTCCTTCGGTGATCTGCTGCCGCTCTACCTCGATGCTTCCGAAGTGAAAATTGACGGTGGCGCCGACACGCAGATTCGGCATGAGCTGGATACCGCTGGAAAGGAACACCTGATTGATGCCCCCTGTACCGGTATACTGCACGCTTATGTTCTCACCACCCGAGCTGGTGCGGATGTCCTGCAGGTCGTAACCAAGGGAACTGTAGGGACGGATCCCGAACGCCAGGCCGGCCTCCTGCATTTTAAGGGGAAAGGCAATGGCCAGGTACTCCAGGTTGGATACGGAGGAACGTTGTAATTCGTCAAAGGTCTCCAGTCGTATCTCCTTGTGGGTAAGGCCGCCTGCATAGGTGGTGACCCCGAGTTTTCCCAGTCCGGCAGGGTTGTTCAGGCTCAGGTGGATGCTGTCGGTATAAACGCCCAGGCCTCCCATCATCTGGTTCTCAACGCTGCGCACGTTGCGCATGTCTCCAACCCCAATGGACGAATATGGTGAAATGGTTCCGTTCTGAGCGAAACCCGTATACGTCGCAAAGATGAGGATTGCGAGAACGAATCTATATACCATCTAACTCTTGTTGTATTCCAGCAGCTGGTTCAAGCCCTCCAGGAGAAAATTAGAATGGGCAAATATGGTATTTTTTAGCCGCTTAGACAAAAATGGCGCGTCCCCTCCTGTTAAAATAACTGTTAAATCCGGGTATCTGGATTTATATTGCGCGATTGTGCCGTCAATTTCGTGCACCAGCCCGTGCACCACGCCGCTGTGGATGCTGCTTTCGGTGGCATTGCCGATCAGGTCGAAAGGAGCTTCCGGCTCCAGCAGCGGCAAGCGCGCCGTAAAGGTATGGAGCGCCTTGTAACGCATGCGCAGCCCGGGGGAAATGGCACCGCCCAGGTACTCCCCAAAATCGTTCATAAAGTCATAGGTGATGCAGCTGCCCGCATCGATGACCAGGGTATTGCACTGGTTGCGGTGGAAGAAGGCGGCGGTGGCCAGGGCCATCCGGTCCGCGCCCAGCGTCTGGGTGGTGGCATAGGTATTCCGATAGGGAAGCCTGGTATCCGGGGATACCACGTGCACCTTACAGAAAATCGACAGCACGTCGGTGGTGAGCTTTTCCAAATGCCCCACCGAGGCCAGGATGGCATGCCCTATGCCGGGATACTGCGCAAACAGGGCCTTGATCCGCTTGGTAAGCGTGGCCTGCTCGGTGGTTTCCACGTGCACCAGACGGCCCTCTGAGTAGACCCCCAGCTTGATCTGTGTATTGCCTGCGTCGATGACCAGATTCATGCTGCAAAGATCGGGAATAACGCCCGAAAGCCATCCTTTTTTTCCGTTTTTGTTGCCTGTTCCGTAATTTGAAATTATATTTGCCTCCCGTTTGCAGCCGCCCTGTAAACGGCCCCGGAAACCCCCGGTTTCCGGACCTGAAATCCTGGTACCTTAGCTCAGTTGGTAGAGCGGAGGACTGTAGTGCGTGCAGAAAAAATCCTTAGGTCGCTGGTTCGAATCCGGCAGGTCGGATATGTTTTTTAATTTAATTTTATTATTTGGAGTTGTATTTCTTTCCAG
>JBNKHB010000291.1:0-3147 GCA_050290125.1 Robiginitalea sp. | reverse complement strand
TCTCCAGGAGACCAAGGCGGACCCGCATATCGTAGCGGAAATTGCTGCACCCATGGATGATTATGAGGTCTATGCCCATCTGGGCGAAAAAAAAGGTTACTCAGGTACTGCCTTACTATGCCGTCGAAAACCTCTCTCGGTGGACAACGGCCCCGATAGCGAACCGCTGCAGGCCGAAGGCCGTATACAAAGGGCAGATTTCGGTTCCTTCAACCTGGTGAACGTCTACGTGCCGAACTCGGGGAACGGCCTTAAACGCCTCGACTACCGGGAGTCCTGGGACCGGGCCTTCCTCAACTACCTCAGCGGCCTGCGGGCGCACAAGCCATTGGTGCTTTGCGGGGATATGAACGTGGCGCACCGGCCGATCGACCTGAAAAACGACAAGGCCAACTACAACAAGACGGCGGGGTATACCCAAACGGAGATCGACGGGATGGACCGGCTGCAGGGAAGCGGCCTGTTGGATATCTATCGCAAGCGAAACCCGGAAAAGGAGATCTATACTTTTTGGAGCATGCGAATGAAAGCCAGGGAGCGCAATGTGGGATGGCGGATCGACTATTTCCTGATCAGTCCGGAACTCGAAGATGCGGTGTCGGATGCCGCGATTTACAACGATATCATGGGATCGGACCATTGTCCCATCGGCCTGGAATTACGCGAGGAAGCCCTCGGCTGACCTGTACCATAAACGAAAACAGGAGGCTTTCGCCTCCTGTTTCCTATGGAGCCATTCAAATAACATATACCTCGATCCCAGCTTCACAATACCTTATTGCTAAAGAAAGGATCCGCAAAAACCTCGGCACGTGTATTTTGAATACTTCCAAACGATTTGCACTGCCCTTAGGCGGAACAAATCTTTTCGTAAATCTCGTTAAGAAAAGAGCGTTTTCCCTAATGGAACAACTAATATACACAAGGAAGGTGCCCTGTAACATGACCTATGTCAGTCTGGGGATTTTTTAACATTTTACACTTGGGAACCTCCCCTGTCTGCGAAGCTGATTGATGGAGGTCATAGCCGTCGAATCGCCACTGCCTTATCTTGAAACTTCATATAACCGCAGCTTGAGTGGCATATGGATGCAAAGAACGCAACGGACCCGGAGGGCGGCCTGGTACTCGCTATTGACATTGGGGGGACCCTCACCAAACTGGGCCTGGTACGCCGGGACGGCCGCATCCTCCGGGCGGAGGTGATGCCCACCCGTTCCCGGGTGCCCTTTAAGGTATTCTGTGACCGGATCACCGGCCCGATCCTGGCTATGCGGAGCACGGCCGCAGGGGAGCGGGTGCATGCCATTGGGGTTGGGGCCCCCAACGCCAATGGCGCTGCCGGGACCATGGTATCGCCTCCTAATCTGGATTGGGGCGACGAAGTACCACTCACGGCTTCCCTGAAAGCGATCTGGGAGCTTCCCGTATTCCTGACCAACGATGCCAATGCCGCAGCACTCGGAGAACAGCGATACGGGGTGGCAAGGGGCATGAAGGACTTCGTAACCCTTACCCTGGGGACCGGCCTGGGCAGCGGCATCATCTCACACGGGCAATTGCTCACCGGACATAACCAAATGGCGGGGGAGATCGGTCATATCAATGTCTTACCGGGCGGCCGACAATGCAACTGCGGCCTCAGGGGATGCCTGGAAACCTACGCTTCCGTAACCGGTCTTAAACGCACGGTTTTTGAGTTGATCGCCCAACGCACCGATCCTACCTCCCTTAAAGGGTTTTCTTTTGACGAACTAACCGGTGCGGAGGTCTCCAAAGCGGCGCAGCAGGGAGATCCGATCGCAAGGGAGGCTATCCGGTATACGGCGGAGATACTGGGCCTGAAAATGGCCGATACGGTGGCGCACCTGGACCCGGAGGCATTTGTGATCGCCGGCGGGCTCAGCCAGGCTGGCGATTTATTGCTGGAGCCGCTAAAGACCAGCATGGAGTCACACCTCTTTCCGGTGTATCGCGGAAAGGTTAAAATATTGCTCTCGGGACACAGCAGCGAAGAGGCTGTGTTGGGACCGGCCGCCCTCGCCTGGAATGCGCTTGAAAGGCATCCGGTACCAACTGAATGAAACCGCAGGCTCAGGCGGATTTCCGGCGATTGTTCCGCTCGCCCAGCCACCAGCGCGATTTGATGGGCTTTTTTACCAGTCCGAATTTTTTTACGGCGTGCACTTTTAGATGATCCACCATCTCCTCCACGGAATCCGTCAGGAAGAGCAGTTGCATATCCTCTGCCGCAATACTCTCGTTCTCGGCCATCACCTGGATGTGGTGGTAGAGTTCCCGGTGGTATTCCTTCCCGATCAGTACCACCGGGAAATGCCGGATCATCCGGGTCTGGATCAGCGTCAGCGACTCAAAGAGCTCGTCCAGGGTACCCAGGCCGCCCGGCATTACCACGAATGCATAGGAGTATTTGAGCAGTACGAACTTGCGAACAAAGAAATACGGGATGTTGATCCACTTGTGCAAATAAGGGTTGGGGTGTTGTTCGCGCGGCAGGATGATGTTGCAGCCAATGGAGTAACCGTTGTTCATATAAGCCCCCCTGTTGGCCGCTTCCATAATGCCCGGCCCGCCGCCGGTCATCACCGTGAATCCCATTTCCGCCAGCCGCTTGCCCACCTCCTCGGCCTGCTGGTAATACGGGTTGTCCGGGCGAAACCGGGCGGAACCGAAAACGGTTACACAAGGCCCCACAAAGTGCAGTTTACGGAAGGCACGGATAAAATGATAGGCTACTTTAAGGGTAAACCAGAGCTCTTTCAGGCGGTTTCGGGGCCCTTCCAGAAAGGTTTTCTCCTCACTCAGGCTAAATCCCACGGTATCCTGCTCCGGGGTATTGACGGATTGATCTTCCATTCTTAGTCTATTCTCAGGGAAAGGTAATCAGAATTATTCATGCTCCTTACGGCTCCGCCTATGCTTCCTAACGCGAAGTCGCGGCCCGTCATTGTCATGTGTCGCAGCGAACGTGCGCTTCCCAGCCGTCTTCAGGCGTCCTGCGCACCCGGGCCTCATGGAAGGTCACCGCTTTGATCTCATTTTCCAGGGAAGCATACCAACGGCCGAAGATCCAGGCCGTAAGCTGCCGTTCGTTCAGGCGTTGGAAATACACATAGCAGAAGACGG
>JBNKHB010000290.1:0-3147 GCA_050290125.1 Robiginitalea sp. | reverse complement strand
GGCACGGAATCGCAGAAACTTGAGGAGGCCCACCGGCTGATTGCCCTTTTCAGGCTTTGCCTGCAGGTGGTGGCCCCGGGCGCGGTGATCCTGGCCGAAGCCATTGTGGCCCCCCGGGAAATCGTCCGGTACTTCGGCGAGGGTATCCTGGCGGGCAACGAATGCGAAATCGCCTATAATGCCACCTTCATGGCCTGCCTGTGGAATTCCGTGGCCACTACCAAATCCAGACTGCTCTACAAGAGCGTTATGGATCTACCCCCCGTACCAGAGGCCGCCTGCTGGATCAATTACATCCGGTGCCATGACGACATCGGGCTGGGTTTTGACGACCGGCATATCCGGGAATTGGGATGGGACCCTCAGGCCCACCGCCGCTTCCTGCTGGATTACTACTGCCAGCGGCTGGACTGGTCGCCGGCCAAAGGAGCGGTCTTTATGTACAACCCCATTACGGGGGACGGGAGGATCACCGGGAGTACGGCGTCCCTGCTCGGACTGGAAAAGGCACTGGAGACCGGGGATGCCGAATCCATTGAAACCTCGTTGCAGAAAATAATGCTCCTGCACGGTATTATCCTGGCCGCGGAGGGCATCCCGCTGATCTATGCCGGCGATGAGATCGGGATGCTCAATGATTACTCTTATCTCGGAAATCCCGCCATAGCGGACGACAGCAGGTGGGTGAACCGCCCGTACCACGACTGGGAAACGGCGGATCATCTGGACGCGGCCCCCGCTCACGCCTCGAGGATCTTTAACCGCCTTGCATCGCTGATTGCCATTAGGCGCTCCCTGCCCGTTGCTGGCGCCGCAGGCAAGACCCGGTATCACCTCACGGGCAACGACCACTTGTTTGCGATGGAACGCCATGCCCCTGGGCAAGGGCTCATGGTGTTGGCGAATTTCGACGCTTCCCCGCAGGTCATCAATGCCAGCTGGCTCGGCAAATTGGGCTATATACGCGAAGGCCGTTACCACAACCTTGCTTCTGACGAGAAGGGCGCCATCCAAAGCGGCCTGTTGGAACTCCCCCCTTATGCCCTGTTCTGGCTGACGTTGGAATAATCCGGCGTATTTCCTAATTGTAGCGGACCTTGCGCAGGATGCGCAGCGCCTCTTTCAGGGCGGCATAGGCTTCGGGATCGGCATTCCGGAGCGGTTTGCGGGCCTCCGAAAGCAATTCCCGGGCCTGTTCAAAACCATTCAGGTAACAGATGAGCAAGGTAGCCGGCAGCCGGCCCACATCGGCGTTCTCTGCCTTGGTAAGCGGGACTTCCTGCTGCAATTTGCCGAGAAGGGTCCGGGCGGAATTGAAAAAATGGTGCAGGGTCTTGCGTTCAAACTGCGGGGGCTGGAAAACCAGGTCGCTTTGGATCTGGTAGGTACCGTTATCCGCAAAAACGATGGATACCTTTTCCAGCGGATAGTACTTCTTTTGGTCGGCCAGGCCCAGGTAAACGTATTCCACGATATCAAAGGTCTCATTGTCAAAGCGGATCTCCACCTCATCCAGAGCGGAATAGAATAGCTTCACCTGTTCATTGATCAGCTCGATATCCACCCGGGAAAAATATTCCTGCTCCCGCACCACCTTCCGATTCCCCGCCCAGCAGACCACAAATTGTTCCTTAAACACCTTGTAATGGCTCACCAGATCCGCGTGGCGGTGGTTGATAAAGTCGATGACACCGTCCAGGGTAAGTTCGATATTGTTCTGCGCATGCCGTTCGATCTCTGACACCACCTGGGAATTCACATCCTGCAGCTCCAGGTCAAAATTCTTCGGCAGGCTAATGCTGCCTTCCCTGAAAAAGACCGCCCCGCCGTAGTACTTCCAGATATTCCTCCTGAGGGCGCAGATGGAGCCCGAGGAGGTAATGGTTACCAGGCCTACCACCTTACCCTCCGGCAGTAAAGGGAAGAGCACGTTCTCGTAGGTGATCCTGGGCGGGTTCTCCAGGTAGGCGTTTACCAGGTTCTGGATCTTGCTGTCGTCAAAGAAATCCACTCCCAGGATCTCGTTATCCTCGTCTTCAACGCCGATAACGATATAGGAGCGGTTGTTGGGGTTGCTGTTGGCCAGGGCACAGACATGTTTCAGGAATTTGGCCTTGCCCTCCTTCTGCCCGATATCGATAAACCGCTTCTTGTCGTAAAAACTGTTCTCGTCGTTGTGGGCGAGCAGGTTCTTGATCAGCAGCCGCTTATTAATCATTTGCCTTATGGACTAAGGTGCTGCTCGCCTGGGAAGTGGGCATCACCACCAGGTCGGCGATATTCACATGGGCAGGCCGGCTGATGGCAAACCAGATGATCTCGGCGATGTCTTCGGGACGCAGGGGTTCAAAGCCGGCATAGACCTGGTCCGCACGCTCCTTGTCGCCTTTAAACCGCACCTCGCTGAATTCGGTTTCCACCAGGCCCGGGTGAATGGCGCCCACCCGGATGCCGGTCCCCAGCAAATCGATCCGGAGGCCTTTGTTGATGGCATCCACGGCGTGTTTGCTCGCACAGTAAACATTGCCCCTGGGATAGACCTCCTTTCCGGCCGTGGATCCGATGTTGAGGATCTGACCGGAATTGCTGCGAAGCAACGCGGGCATCAACATCTTGGTCACATAGAGCAGCCCCTTGACATTGATGTCGATCATCGCATCCCAATCGTCGGGGTCCCCTTCCTGGATCCGGTCCAGGCCATGGGCATTCCCGGCATTGTTGATCAGCACATCAACCTGGCTGAATGCCTCCGGCAGGCTATCCACGGCATCCCGGACCGCGGCCCGGTCCCGCACGTCAAAGACCAGCGGATGCATCCGATCCCCTAGTACTCCTGCCAGTTCTTCCAAACGCGTTTCCCTCCGGCCGCAGGCCACGATCCGGCATCCCTTTTCGCCGAGCAGCAAGGCCGCAGCCCTCCCGATGCCGCTGGTGGCTCCGGTGATAAATACTGTTTTCTCCATATCTCTAATTTTTCAGGGGACCTTGTGTCCCTGCGCGGCCACCAGCAAGGCAAACCAATCTTCCAGGTCCAGGGCCAGCTCCGCTGCCTGCAGGGCCGCCTCCAGGCGCTCTTTACGCGTGGTGCCCACTACCGGGTGTATCCCGGCGGGGTGCCTGAGCAACCAGGCCAAAAGCAACTGGTCC
>JBNKHB010000289.1:0-3161 GCA_050290125.1 Robiginitalea sp. | reverse complement strand
TTTATCAATACGGTGGCGGGCGGGGCTTCCCTGATTTCGCTGCCTGTGCTGATCTTTCTGGGTCTTCCCCCGGCCGTGGCCAACGGTACCAACCGCGTTGCCATCGTGCTACAGACGGCCACGGCAGTGGCCGGCTTCAAAAGCAAAGGGGTGAGCACCTACCCGTTTAACCTCTACCTGGGCATGGCCGCCCTCGGGGGTTCGGTGATCGGGGCTTACATAGCTGTGGACATCAAAGGGGAGACCTTTAACCGGATCCTTGCGATCATTATGATCGCAGTGGTCCTGCTCATCGTACTGAAGCCTAAACTGAAAATTACGGAGCTGCAGGAGCGGATTACAGGCAAGCACTTGTGGATCAGTTGTCTGGGGTTTTTCTTTATCGGCATATACGGCGGTTTTATCAATGCGGGTATCGGGTTTGTGATCATCTTGTTCCTGCACTATTTTAACCGGATGAACCTGGTAAGGGTAAATGCCACAAAAGTTGCCGTGGTTTTTATCTATACAGTGGCCGCCCTGCTGGTCTTTATCCTGAACGATAAAGTGATTTGGCAGGTTGGTTTGGTACTGGCCATTGGCAATATGCTCGGCGCCTGGTTTTCCAGCAGGATTTCCGTTAAAAAAGGCGATGGCTATATCAAAATGTTCCTGGTCGTGATGGTCCTGGCCATGTCCGTCCGGCTGTGGTTTTTTACCTAATTGAATACATGTTATGGATCCCCTCCACTGGAGATATGCAGTAAAGAAATTTGACCCTGAAAAGGTGGTGCCCGAAGATAAACTGGAGCGGCTCAAGGAAGCCTTTAATCTAACGGCCACTTCGTACGGACTGCAGCCCATACGCCTGGTGGTGTTGCGGCACCCGGAATTGCAACGGCAGCTGGTCGCGCATTCCTACGGGCAGTCGCAAGTGGCCGACGCCTCCCACGTTTTGGTACTCTGTATAGAGAATGAGGTGGATGCGGCCTACATCAATGCGTATTTTGACCGGGTGCAGGAGATTCGCGGTACCTCTGAGGAAATCCTGGAGCCGTACCGGCGCCAACTGGAGAAGGAATTCAGAAAGAAAAGCCCGGAGCAGATCCGCATTTGGGCCACGCATCAGGCCTACCTGGCCCTGGGGAATTTGCTTACGGTATGCGCTTT
Organism: Robiginitalea sp.; assembly: GCA_050290125.1. GTDB lineage: Bacteria > Bacteroidota > Bacteroidia > Flavobacteriales > Flavobacteriaceae > Robiginitalea. The sequence goes on along the minus strand of JBNKHB010000289.1, from coordinate 2,012 downwards.
TGAACAAATCGATTCCTGCCCTATGGAAGGCTTTGATCCGAAGGCGTACGACCGGCTGCTCGGATTGGGGTCGCAGGGCTTGTCTCCCGTCCTGGTATTACCGGTGGGATATCGGTCTGCAGACGACCCTTTCTCCGACTTCCGGAAAGTCCGCCGGAAACTGACCCAATCGGTGGTGACCATTATCGGCGAAGAAAACGACTGATATGCCTGGATTTGAATTATTCGGAGCGAGCGAAAAGCAATCCGTGCAGGAAGTACTGGAAAGCGGAGTGTTGATGCGATATGGCTTTGGGCCCATGCGCAATGGCCACTGGAAGGCCCTGGAGATGGAAAAGGCCCTTGCGGACCGAATGCATACCAAACATGCCCATCTGACCAGCAGCGGCACCTCTGCGCTTACGACGGCCCTCGCCGCAGCGGGCGTAGGGGCAGGGGACGAAGTGATCCTGCCAGTCTTCACCTTTGTTGCCAGTTATGAGGCGGTACTCGCCGTTGGTGCCGTACCGGTACTCTGCGATATTGACGATACCCTGACCCTGGATCCCGAAGCCGTTAAGGAACTGATCAATCCGCGTACGCGGGTGATCATGCCGGTACATATGTGTGGTTCCATGGCCGATCTCGGAGCGCTTACCACCATTGCACGGCAGCACGATCTGCTGCTGATCGAAGATGCTTGCCAGGCCATCGGGGGCTCCTATGACGGAAAACCCTTGGGTAGCCTGGGGGATGCCGGTTGTTTCTCCTTCGATTTTGTCAAAACCGTAACCTGCGGGGAAGGGGGCGCCCTGATAACGGATTCGGAGGAATTATTTACCCGGGCTCAGGCGTACAGCGATCACGGACATGATCATATCGGGAACGACCGCGGGGCCGAAACGCATCCCCACCTGGGCTACAATTACCGGATCTCCGAATTGCACGCGGCCGTAGGGCTTGCCCAGTTAGGCCGCCTTGACGAATTCCTCCAGATCCAGCACCGGCATTACGCCCAATTGGAAACTGCCGTAGCAGACTTGCCAGGGGTGCGGATGCGGCGTATCCCGGAAGGCGGGGTGCAGAATTACTCGTTCCTGAACTTCTTCCTGCCCGATCTCGATCGGGCGAAGAAAGCCCAAAAAGCCTTATCCGAGGCAGGAGTGGACGGGGTATTCCATTGGTTCGACAATAATTGGCATTACCACCGCCGGTGGGAGCATCTCAAGGAAATGCGCTCGCTGGGACGACTGCCCTCCGAGGTTCGCGACCGCCTGCAACAGCTCAATGGCAGATCCTTCCAGGCATCGGACCGCTGGATGGCAGGGTGCCTTTCCGTGCTTGTCAAGTTGGGGTGGGATTCCGCTGAAGTGGAACGCCGGGCAGGCGCTCTTCGCTCCGTGTTAAATCAGCTAGGGGATTAGTACGGGACGTAGTCTACGATCTCCAGGCCGTAGCCTATAATACCTACCCGTTTGGCCTGGGGAGAATTGGTCATCAGGCGGATCTTCTGAATGTGAAGGTCGTGCAGGATTTGCGCGCCGATCCCGAAGTCCCGGGCGTCCATTTCAATACCGGGCGCCTTCATTTCCCCCTTTTCCTGATTGGCCTTCAGACCTTTTATCCGGTTGAGCAGGTTCAACGAATCGCTTTCCTGGTTGATAAAGACGATCGCCCCGCTGCCCTCCGCGTTCAATGCTTTGAACATTTCATCCAGCTTTTTGTCCGCATCGCTTGTGAGCGTCCCCAGGATATCGTTATTCACCAGGGTGGAATTGATCCGGGTGAGCACGGGTTCTCCCTGCTTCCAGCTTCCTTTGGTCAATGCAAGGTGCACCTGGTCATTGGTAGTTTGGCGGTAGGCGTTCAAGCGGAATTCCCCGAAACGGGTCTTAACGTCAAAAGATTCCTCGCGACGGATCAGGCTATCGTGCTGCATTCGATAGGCAACCAGATCCTCGATGGAAACCAGTTTGATATCGAATTTGCGGGCCACCTCCGCCAGCTGCGGCAGTCGTGCCATAGTGCCGTCG
>JBNKHB010000288.1:0-3162 GCA_050290125.1 Robiginitalea sp. | reverse complement strand
CGCATATATCCGGCTCGCCACAGGCGGGCTGAATATGTCGTGTACCATCACTTCCGTAATCTTGTCCACCGAAGCGTGATAGTCCTCGGCGGTGATCTCAATGGGTTCCGCTTTATCAGCGCAGGCGCCTGCCAGCAGGCCGATGCCGATCCATAACCAAATCCTTGTTTTCATTTCTGATTCATTTTAGCATTCGTCAATTCGTAAACCTGGGCCGGCGCATCATTGAATACCGCCAGCAAATAGGGAACTCCGCCCATCCGGATTACTTCCAGATGGCGCACGGACCGATTCATGAAATCCAGTCCGATACGGTTCCCCAAAATTATCTCATTTTTTGAACGGATCAAGGCCCCCGGAAAAGAGTCCAGTCTCCCCTGGTGGGGCTTTAAACCAAAATAGTTGCCGGCTGCCAGCAATTCCTGCCTCCCGTCCCCGTCAAAATCAAAGGAAAGCCAGGCCTTTACGGGGGCTACCTGCAGCAAATCGGGGAAGGGTACAAAAACAAACTTGCCATTGCGGTTTTCCAAATACCCGGAGCGCAGCTCCGCTACCTCCACGATTTCGGCTTCCCGAAGCGCTTCTTCCTCAAATACCTGGTCCATCGTCTTGCCTGCAAAATCCTTGTAATTGGAGAATTTCTTGCGCAGGGAGACCATTTGGGACGCCAGTTCGTCCAGGCCGGAAAGTGGATAGTACGCTCCCTTTTTGTAGGTGGCCACCACCGGGTCCTGACTGCCGCTACGGTCAAAATCAGCCAGGTAGAGCCGCATGGGAGCATCTGATGTGGCGGTGAATTTGGAATTCGTACCCCAATTCCCGAGGGCGTAATCCGTGTCGCCGTCCCCGTCCAGATCCATGGGCGCGATGCTCTGCCATAGTCCTGCCGGCAATTCCATATCCACCCGCCGGAATCTTCCGTCTCCATTCTCATAGAACTGCGGTGTCATCCATTCACCCACCACGATGAGGTCCGCCAGCCCGTCCCCGTTAAAATCGGTCCAGAGCGCATCGGTAACCATGCCCAGTGCGGCGCCCTCCAGGGCATTGCTAATGCCGAACGCCCCGTCCTTGTTTTCCAGCAGATAAGAGTCCGCCCGCTTGCCGAACTGTCCGGTAAGACTTTGATTGCCGATAAAAACGTCCAGGTCGCCATCCCCGTCAAAATCAAAGGGGCGCACCACGGAGGTGTTTGCAAAATCCTCCGGGATGGGAGATTTGCGGTAGCCCGAATCCGCGGCGCGGTACAGCGCGTGGGTGAGATTTACGGAAGTGCCGTAGAAATCGGAACCGCCATTGGCTACCAGCAGGTCGTTGCGGCCGTCCCGGTCAAAATCCGCAATGGCCGCAGCCGTATTTTCGCGGATGCTGTCTGCGGCTAGGTCGGGGGATTGATAGGGTATATAGGTCGTATCCCGTTGCAGGTACACCTCGGAAGGGACCCATTTGGAACCGCCGAAGAACAGGTCGGCGAGGCCGTCCCCGTCCAGGTCTCCGGTGGCAAAGGCAGGGCCCCGGTCCGCAAAGCTGTAAGGCAGGAGTTTCTCGCGGTTAAAGTCTGTATAACGGTCCTCCCGGTGCGCAAAGCCGATACCGAGCCGGTCCTCCCGCAGTCGGAAGATCCCGTTGGATCCGGGTTCCTCGCTTTGTCCGGGCAATGCGCGGGTATTTTGGGGACTAAGGAGCAGGGTCTGATCCAATTCCGGGTTTTCCAGGGTTTGATAGCGCTGATCCGGCCATACGATCTTCAGGGAGTCCACCCGTGCTCCAGCCGGAATCCCCAGGTGAATCACCGGCTCAGAACTGGCCTGAAAGCCTCGAACCGGATATAATTCGCGGAAGCGCACTTCCCCGCGGGACCAGGCATAGACCTTGGTGCCAATGCCAAAGGGGTTCCCCTGGTTGAACCTGAACTTTATTTTTAAATAGTGATTTTCGGAGGCGTTGCGGTTTTCCAGGAGCGAAGCTTCGCCGTTCAGGTTGTTGATCACCAGGTCCAGGTCGCCGTCGTTATCCAGGTCCCCCAGGGCGGTGGCGCCGGAGAGCAAGGCCTCGTCCGGGATCCAGTCTGCCGATCGGTCCGTAAACCTCAGGCCTTCCCCGCCCTGAAAAACGTAGTTGCGCACCATGCCGGAAGGCATCATCTCGAGGGCCTGCTGATCCACCAGCCGCGTATTGTCCACCTGGCTGCTGATCTGCTCGTTGGAGATGAACCGAACAAAATCAAGGTCGTTGGGCCGTTTGGGGATGCCGTTGGAGATAAAGAGGTCCTGGTAGCCATCCTGGTCAAAATCCCCGAAGAGGGCGCTCCAGCTCCAGTCCGTGGCCGCTACCCCACTCATCAGGGCTGTTTCCATAAAATGGCCGTCCGGCTGGTTCACATACAGCATGTTCCGTGTAAACTGGTAGAAATAGCCGTAATCTTCGGTCCGCATCCGTTGGATCTGATAATTGTCGTCCCCTTCACTGGATTTCAGCGGCACCTCCTCTTCCGGAAGCATGTCCAGGGAGATCAGGTCCGGGCGACCGTCGTTATTGATGTCCGCTACGTCATTCCCCATCGAGAAGCGGCTGGTATGCCCAAAGGATTCGCGCAGGCCTTCGGTAAAGGTCCCGTCCCCGTTATTCAGGTAATAGTAATCGTCTTCGTGGAAATCGTTCCCGATATACAGGTCCGGATAGCCGTCCTGGTTAAAGTCGGAGACGGCCAGTCCCAGGCCGTAGGCGTTCACGCCGCCGAATATCCCCGCTTCTTCGCTAACGTCCGTAAATTTCCCGCCGTCGTTGCGCAGCAGTTTGTCTCCTGTATCGTAATTGCGCTCGTAGCGCAGGGAAGCTTTTCCGTACGAATCCTGGGTGTGCACCGCATGATTCAGCAAATACATGTCCAGGTCGCCATCCAGATCGTAGTCCAGGAAGGCCGCGTTGGAACTGTAGGTGTCGAAATCGAGGCCGAATTCCCCCGCGCGTTCGGTAAAACTGCCATCCCCGTTGTTGATGAAGAGTTCGTTATGCCCGCGGAAACCGTTGATACCCACTACGGCACAAACATAAATATCCAGCAAGCCGTCCGCATTGACATCGGCCATGACCGAGCCGGTATTCCAACTGCTGTTCCCGCCAACGCCGGCCGTTTCCGTGACGTCCTCGAAACGCATGTCT
>JBNKHB010000287.1:0-3182 GCA_050290125.1 Robiginitalea sp. | reverse complement strand
ACGAGGGCTCGGTAGCCTTTATCCCTACCGATCGCGTGGAGGCCACTTTCTCGGAGTATATCAAGGAGCAGATTGTAATCGAGGGCGACCAGATCAGCGAGGACCAGGAAGCCTACCTGATCGATATGAAGAAGCAACTCGATGCCGCCAAGTCCGGGCAAACGCCCAAACTGCCGGTAATGATCGGAGAGAAGGACGGCAAGACCTTTTATGTGATCCCGATGTACGGCAAGGGCCTCTGGGATGCGATCTGGGGACATATCGCCCTGGACGAGAACATGGTGGTGCAGGGGGTATATTTTGACCATAAAGGCGAGACCCCGGGTCTTGGGGCTAACATCAAGGCCCGCTATTTTATGGATGATTTTGAAGGCGAATCCATCCTGGATGGTACCCGCTACCGGGGGATCGAAGTGGCCAAAGGGAACAACGATCCGCTGAACCAGGACAAGGAAGACAACCAGGTGGATGCGCTGGCCGGCGCCACCATAACGGGCAACGGCGTTTCGGCCATGATCTCCGAAACGGTGCGCCTCTATCAACCCTATTTGAAAACCATTAGAACCAACTGATATGGCATTGCTGAGTAAAAAAGACGCCAATCTGATCCTGGATCCGCTAGCGGACAACAACCCGATCACCATACAGGTACTGGGTATTTGTTCGGCCCTGGCGATCACGGCGGAGCTGAAGGCTTCCGTGGTAATGGCATTGTCCGTGATCTTTGTACTGGGAGCGGGCAACGTGGTGATTTCGCTACTGCGGAACATCATCCCCTCCAAGATCCGTATCATCGTGCAGCTGATCGTGGTGGCCACCCTGGTGATCATCGTGGATCAGGTGCTCAAGGCCTTTGCCTATGAATTGAGCAAGACCCTGGCGGTATTCGTCGGGCTTATCATCACCAACTGCATCATCATGGGCCGTTTTGAAGCCTTTGCCCTTGGGAACGGGCCCTGGCGGTCCTTCCTGGACGGGATCGGCAACGCCCTGGGTTACGGTGTGATCCTGATCATCGTGGGCTTCTTCCGGGAATTGCTGGGTTCCGGTACGCTATTCGGTTTCCCGGTGCTGGGCGATCCGATCGCAAAGACCGGGCTCTACGCTACCGGCTACGAAAACAATGGCTTTATGATCATTCCCCCGGCCGCGCTGATCGTGGTAGGGATCATTATTTGGGTTCAGCGGTCCAGGAACCGGGCGCTGATCGAGGAAAACTGATAGCTGCGCTAAAAAGCACAAGATATGTTAGAGCACGTAGAATTATTTTTTAAATCCATCTTCATCGACAACATGGTCTTTGCCGTGTTCCTGGGGATGTGTTCCTATCTGGCCGTATCCAAGAAGGTAAGCACGGCAGTGGGCCTTGGCGCCGCCGTCATCTTCGTACTGGCGGTTACCGTGCCGCTCAACTGGCTGCTGGACCAGTACCTGCTGCAGGAAGGCGCACTTAGCTGGCTGGGCCCGCAGTACGCGGATTACGACCTGAGCTTCCTCTCCTTTATCCTGTTCATCGCCACCATCGCCACCATGGTGCAACTGGTGGAGATCGTGGTCGAAAAATTTTCCCCCGCCCTGTATAACTCCCTTGGGATCTTCCTGCCGCTGATCGCGGTGAACTGTGCCATCCTTGGGGGATCGCTCTTTATGCAGGCCCGTGAGATCCCCTCATTGGGGCTGGCCTTCAACTACGGGGTGAGTTCGGGGATCGGCTGGTTCCTGGCCATCCTGGCCATTGCAGCCATCCGTGAAAAGATCAGGTATTCCAATGTGCCGGCACCGCTGCGCGGACTGGGAATCACTTTTATCATTACCGGCCTGATGGGCATCGGCTTCCAGAGTTTCGGCGGGATGCTGACCGGTGGCGACGAGCCCACCGAGGAAGCTGTTGAAGCGACCACCGAAGCGGTGATGACCGCCCCGGCCCCGGAGGCGGAAACGGAGAAAGAAAAAGACGCGGACAAGCAGGCGGAGGAGCCTGCGGATGCCGTTTCGTATAACGATCTCGTAAACCACGAATAAATGATCCTAGCTACATCTACGGTTGGAACCATTACCATTACGGTCATCGCCTTTCTTATCCTGGTGCTGGCCCTGGTAGCCCTGCTGCTCTTTACCAAGGAAAAATTATCCCCTTCGGGCCCGGTGACGATCACCATTAACGGCGAGAAGGAAATCCAGGTACCCTCGGGAAGCTCGCTGCTTTCCACGCTGGGGAACCAGAAGATCTTCCTCCCATCGGCCTGTGGCGGCGGAGGTACCTGCATCCAGTGCGAGTGCCACGTACTCTCCGGAGGCGGGGAGGCTTTGCCCACTGAAACCCCGCACTTCTCCAAGCGCGAGCTGAACGAAGGCGCACGCCTGGCCTGCCAGGTGAAAGTGAAGCAGGATATGGAGATCACCATCCCCGAAGAAGTCTTCGGGATCAAGAAGTGGGAGGCCACCGTGGTGCGGAACTTCAACGTGGCTTCGTTTATCAAGGAATTTGTGGTGGAGATCCCGGAGGATATGAACTACAAGGCCGGGGGTTACATCCAGATCGAGATCCCGCCCTGCGAGGTACCTTATAAAGACATTGACATTACGGCCCATCCGGAAGAACACGAGACCCCGGATAAGTTTCAGGCGGAATGGGATAAATTCGGCCTGTGGCCCCTGGTGATGAAGAACCCGGAGACCGTGGAGCGGGCTTATTCCATGGCGTCTTACCCGGCGGAAGGCAGGGAGATCATGCTGAACGTTCGGATCGCCACCCCGCCCTGGGACCGTTCCAAGAACGGATGGATGGATGTGAATCCCGGCGTGGCTTCCTCCTATATATTCGCGCGCAAGCCCGGTGACAAGGTGATCATTTCAGGACCCTACGGAGAGTTCTTTATCAACGAATCCGAGTCCGAGATGCTGTACGTGGGCGGGGGTGCCGGTATGGCGCCCATGCGTTCGCACCTCTACCACCTGTTCAAGACCCTGAAGACCAACCGCAAGGTTTCTTACTGGTACGGAGGCCGTTCCAAGCGGGAGCTCTTCTACATCGACCACTTCAAACGCCTGGAAGCTGAATTCCCGAATTTCAAATTCTATATGGCCCTGTCTGAACCCCTGGAAGAGGACAATTGGAAAGTGAAGGAGAATATTGACGCACCCGGAGACGGTTTTGTAGGCTTCATCCACAATTGCGTGAT
>JBNKHB010000286.1:0-3217 GCA_050290125.1 Robiginitalea sp. | reverse complement strand
GGAGGGAATTTTATCGTGGACATCGTGTCCCAGGATACGCCCGGCTGCCCTGCCGAATCCAACGTGGCCACCGTACGCGCCCCGAACGGGCCGCTGCTGCCGGTTGCCGTTGAAGAAGGGAATGTTACCTGTAACGACAATGCCGGGATCATCGTGGCATCAGCCACCGGGGGCTGGGACAACTCACCGTACGAATACCGCCTGCTCTTTGACGGAGGCAGCGGTTATACCGAGGTGGTACCGTTCTCCCCCGGCGATCGCTTTGAGAACCTGAGCAGCGGGGACTATCGCGTGGAGGTCCGCGATGTGGAAGGCTGTACCGAGATCGTGGATATTACCCTGGATCCCATCCCGCCTATCATGGTGGGGATCCGGGAACCGCAGACGCTGGTTTGCCCAGGCGGGAACAACGCGGTGCTGGAAGCGTATGACCCGGCAACCGGGGATGCCGTCACCGGTGTGGCGGGAGCTTCCGGAGGCGTGCCCGGATCGGGGTACATCTACCAGCTCATCTACCTGGGAAGCAACAATATTGCCGACGAGTTGTCGCGCAGCGGCCTGCAGGATTCACCCACCTTTGCCGGGGCATCCGGTGAAGGGTACATCAGTACGGGATGGTATGCCATAGAGGTATCGTCCACCTATGATTGCGTAGGCGTTACCGAACCGTATTTCGTGAACCCGCCGCCTCCCATCATCCCGAACCTGGTGCAGATCCGCGCGCCCGGTTGCGGCGGCCAGGGAGAGATGCTGCTGAGCATCCAGAATCCGGAGCCCGGCTTTGAGTACGAATACCGTTCGTATACCGCGGCCCCGACGGATCCCTTTACGTCCATGGGCATTGGCCAGACCTCTGTGCTGCTTACCGGAGGCCCCGGCTTCTACCAGTTCGACGTGCGCAAGGTGAATGCGGCGAATACCTGCGATGTGGTGCGTTCCAACGGGCTCACGCTGATCGACGCGCAAAACCTGGACCTGGTGGTGAACCTGCCGGACGATATTTCCTGCGCCAACGAGGTGGACGGACGGATCGAATCCTTTGCCAGCGGCGGGGTGGGCAATAACAGCTTTATCCTTTACGACGGGGATCCGGGGGCAGACCCCTTCAATCCGAACCCTTCGGCAGTGGTCGTGCGCGGCCCGCAGCCCGACGGTACTTTTGAAGGCCTGCCGGAAAGCACCGAATACTATGTTACCGTTACCAGCGGTACCACCTGCGGCGATGTGGAAGGCCCGTACACGGTGAACCGGCCCGAGCCGATCCTGTTTACCGCCACGGCTACCCCGGTATCCTGCTCCGGCGAGGACGACGGTACCATTACCATCGAAGTGAACAGCGGCGGCGTTGGGCTGATCCAGTTCGCTATTGAACCCAATTTCAACGAGTTCTTCAGCGATACGGCCACCCCGGGCATCTACACCTTCGAAGATCTGGAAGGCGCGCCCTTCCCGGGCCGGGAATACGACATCCTGATCCAGGATGAGGACGGGTGTTCGGAACTCACCACGGTAAATGTGATAGAACCGGAACCGCTGGCCCTGAATTTCACGGCCACCAACGAGACCTGTATCGGCCTTATGGACGGCACGGCCCAGCTCACGATCACCGGGGGTACGCCCTTTGTGGACGGCATGGGCGTGCAGTACTACGAAACCAGCCTGGATTCTTCGGCGGACGTGGACTTTGTGCGGAACGATTCGCTGTACTACGACAACCTGGCCGGCGGAACGCAATACGTGGTCTTTGTGCGCGATGCCAACGGCTGTACGGACAACATCGTGATCCCGATCGACATCGGGGTGGACCTGGCTGCTGAGGCAATCCCTCAATACGGCTGCGACGGGATCTTCCCGAACAGTACCGTATCGGTGGTGATGCAGGATAACAGCGTCCTGCCGCAGGTGCTCTTTGCGCTGGATCCGGTGGATCCCACGGATGCGGTAACCGCCCAGGCCACGGATGTACGGACCTGGGGCGACCTGCCCGCAGGCGACCATATCGTGTATATCTACCACGAGAACGGCTGTACCACCTTCGAGGAATTCACCATCGATCCGTATGAGCCCCTGACCCTGGATGCCATGCAGACAGGTCCGGCGGAGATTACGGCCACGGCCAGCGGCGGTTTCGGCGGCTACGAGTACTTCTTTAACGGGGAGTCCTACGGATCGGACAATGTGTTCAGTATCAGCTATGACGCAACGGTGGACATCCGGGTGGTGGACCAGATGGGTTGTATGGTGGAGATCCGTTTCCCCTTCGATTTTGAGGGCATGGTGGAGATCCCGAATTACTTTACCCCGGACGGGGACGGCATGAACGACGTATGGTCTCCGCTCAATCGGGAGTTCTTCCCCAACATCGAGATCAAGATCTACGACCGCTACGGCCGCGTGGTAGCCATCCTGGACCAGGTCAAGAACTGGGACGGTACCTATGAGGGCAAGGAGGTACCCACCGGGGACTACTGGTACGTGGTCAATGCCAACGATAACGAAAAACAACAGTACGTAGGGCACTTTACCCTCTACAGATAGACTTTAAAATCGGAGCATGTGTGAGACCGGCATCATCGGGAACCATTCCCGGGGTGCCGGTTTTTTTTTCGGTAACTGAATTTAAAAGAGCGCTGGGGATTGCGGGCGGCCCGCAAGGCTGCGAGCCGAAGCGGTCGGGGGAGCCCCGTCAGGGGAGCAATGCGCCCTCTTCCAGCAGGAGCGCATACGTATAACCCGCCCCGAAGTCCCGGTCCAGGCGCACGATGCCGCGCATGTTCACGGCCGCATTCAGCGGAACGGAGTCCTGGGTGGTCACCACCAGTTCTTCCCCGGAATCCGCTTTGAGGTGGACCCAGTTCCTTCCCAGGATGCCGTAATTTACCCGTTCGCACCGGCCTTCAACGCTAACCCATTGATCGGCAAAATCCGCGGGCTGCGCCAGCAGCTGCGCTATGGATGCCGGCTTGGCGCCCGAATGGAACGGTGCGGAACCGGAAGGAGCCTCGGTACCGGCTTGCGGACTGTGCGGGTTATACCCGCCAGATTCCAGCGACTTCCGACCGGATTCAGGCACAATGCGGGTAACCAGGTAAAGCGTGTCGAAAACCCGGTCCAGGGCCTCGCTGCGAAATTCGGTACGCATCAGGGCTTCATTGTAGTAATAGGTCTCTTGCTGCCCGAGGTCCCGTTTATTGGTGGCAATCCAATACTCCCGGTC
>JBNKHB010000285.1:0-3233 GCA_050290125.1 Robiginitalea sp. | reverse complement strand
TGAGCAGGTATTATTTGAATTATCTGGAAGAACTGGAATCCGAAGCAATCTATGTGCTGCGGGAGGTTTGGGCTCAGTTTCAGAATCCCGTAATCCTGTTTTCAGGCGGCAAGGATTCCATTGTGGTAACCCATTTAGCTAAAAAGGCCTTCTATCCGGCAAAAATCCCATTTGCGCTTATGCATGTGGATACCGGTCATAATTTCCCGGAAGCCATAAAATTCAGGGATGATCTGGTGGAATCACTCGGAGTCAGGCTTATTGTGGGCTCCGTACAGGATTCCATCGATAATGGCCGGGTAGCGGAGGAGAAGGGCCGTCATGCCACGCGTAACGCCTTACAAATAACCACCTTACTTGATACCATTGAGGAATTTAAGGTGGATTGTGCAATCGGCGGTGGCCGCAGGGATGAGGAAAAGGCCCGTGCCAAAGAGCGTTTTTTCTCCCACAGGGATGATTTTGGACAATGGGACCCTAAGAATCAGCGTCCCGAGCTTTGGAATTTGTTTAACGGCAGGTATTTTGAAGGGGAACATTTCAGGGTTTTCCCGATCAGCAACTGGACCGAAATGGATGTCTGGAATTACATTCTTCGGGAGGAAATAGAGATACCATCCCTGTATTTTGCCCATGACAGAGAGGTGCTGTGGCGGAATAACACCTGGATTCCCAAGTCCGAATTCCTGGCCATTGAGGAAAAGGAAGAAATTGTTACCAAGAAGGTCCGTTTCCGTACACTGGGTGATATAACCATTACCGGAGGCATTGAATCCAATGCAGATACGCTAAATAAGATTGTTGCTGAAGTTGCTGCCATGCGGCATACGGAAAGAGGAAACCGGGCGGATGACAAACGGTCGGAAACGGCGATGGAGGATCGAAAAAAACAGGGTTATTTCTAATAAGATCTGGATAAAATGGAAATAAAAAACAATCAATTGTTGCGATTTACCACCGCCGGCAGCGTGGACGACGGTAAAAGCACCCTGATAGGACGCCTGTTGTATGATTCCAAATCAATATTTGAGGATCAGTTGCAGGCGGTAGAACATACGAGCAAGCAAAAAGGACACAATGGCGTGGATTTGGCCCTGTTTACAGATGGTCTTCGGGACGAACGTGAGCAGGGGATCACCATAGATGTTGCGTACCGGTATTTTACTACTCCCCGTCGCAAATTTATAATCGCGGATACTCCGGGGCATATTCAGTATACCAGGAATATGGTTACTGGGGCGTCCACCGCAAATGCCGCCATCATCCTGGTCGATGCCCGGCACGGCGTAATCGAGCAAACCAAAAGGCATGCATTCATCGCTTCCTTGCTGCGCATTCCCCACGTCATCGTCTGTGTCAATAAAATGGACCTGGTGGAATATTCGGAAGAGGTTTACCAGCGGATCGTGGATCAATTCGAGGAGTTCGCGTCCAAAATGCTGACTTCGGACGTGCGATTCATCCCCATAAGTGCCCTGCTCGGGGATAATGTGGTGAACCGTTCCGAAAACATGCCTTGGTACCAGGGTGCACCGCTGTTACATACCTTGGAGACCATGCACATCAGCAGCGATATAAATAAGGTGGACGCCCGTTTTCCGGTACAGACCGTCCTGCGTCCCCAAAGTGCCGAACACATCGATTACCGTGGGTATGCTGGTCGTATGGCCAGTGGGGTGCTCCGGGTTGGCGATGCAGTTACCGTACTCCCTTCCGGGTTCACTTCCCGGATTAAGGGGATCGATGGCCCGGCCGGCCCGCTGGACGAGACCTTTGCGCCCATGTCGGTTTCTATTACGTTGGAAGACGATATCGATATCAGTAGGGGGGATATGATCGTTCGTTCAAATAACCAACCAGAAGCCTCTCAGGATGTGGAAGTTATGCTGTGTTGGCTGAATGATAAACCCGCTAAGCCCAGGGCAAAATATACGATTATGCATACGGCCAATGAGCAGAAAGCCATGATCAAGGAAGTGATCTACAAGATCGACATAGAAACGCTCAATCGCCAGTCCGAGGATACGGAACTGACGATGAACGATATCTGCAAGGCAAAGCTGAGGACCACCAAGCCCCTGATGGTGGATCCCTATCGGGAGAACCGCTCGACCGGAAGCATCATACTCATCGATGACGCCACTAATGAAACCGTGGCCGCCGGGATGATCGTGTGATTCCACTCTTTTGATGGAAAAGCTAAAGGCCGGGATACTTCTCCCGGCTTTTTCTTTGATCTAGGATATTCCAAGGTTTTACAGGCCAACGATCCCTTGGTCGATAATGTGCTACCGGATGTCGGCAGAATGGTTTTCGCCTGCTTTTGTAAGAAGAATCCGGGAAGTCCAAAAGGCCCTCAGAACGAATTTTGCTGCATTTCAAAGAGGGGCCTGGGAAAGCGTAAATACCGGCGATACCTTTGTAGTATCCTAAATCTTTACGCCATGAATACCCGTAAATCACTAATATGCCTGGTAGCACTGCTTTCTGTGACCCTTGGACGCTCGCAGGACAGCATCCCCCAACTGACTTCAAACGACAGTGTGGTTGCCAAAAGCTGGATCGTCAGCCTTGGGATCAACATCATTGACGACTCAGGAGATGCCTTTCAGGATTTCACCACCATAAAGGACCAGTGGAATGCCGTGCCGTACCCAAGCCGTTTGAGCGCCGAACGCTATTTCAGCAATGGTCTGGGATTGGCGCTGATCGGGACGTATAACAGGTATAAGTCCGGGAATACCATAGATGGCGCTACCATTACCGAAGATATTCCTTACTGGGCGATCGATTCTCGGATCAGCTATGATTTGAACAAATTAGTGGGGGAAACGGGCTTCTTTGATCCGTATGTTGGTGCGGGTATAGGGTATTCGGATGCAAATAACCTTGGTCGCGGGACTTATAATGCAGTAATTGGCTTCCGACTGTGGTTCAGCGATGCCTGGGGGGTGGATCTGAACTCCAGCGGTAAATGGTCCTTTGGCAATGAGGCTTCCAACCACATTCAACATGCGGCAGGAGTTGCATACCGATTCGGGATCGAAAAGGAATTATCCAAACGGGGACAGGAAAAACTGGCCCTTCTGGAAGAGCAGCAAAGGAAGGCGGACTCTTTGGACGCAGCCCGCAGGGCGGAGGAGGAAGCCCAGGCCCTGGCGGAGCAACTCGCCCGCGAACGGGAAGCGGCGCGATTGGCAGCCGCGGAAAAAGCCGGTCAGGAGCAGGAAGCC
>JBNKHB010000284.1:0-3265 GCA_050290125.1 Robiginitalea sp. | reverse complement strand
TAAATAAGCGAGGTGCAGGCCCCACGCGGATTTATGGTACAACAGTCCGCAAATCCGTCAAGCAGTGTATCTTTGCCTAAAATCGCCTTGGCCTATGAAAAAAATTACGCTTCAGCAGGTACTTATAGTCGGATTGGTATGTTTCCTCTCCGTTGGAATCCAGGAACTCAGCGCCCAGCGCCGGAGTGAGCTCCAGGCGCAAATCGATACGCTGCAACGGCAGCTCAGGGAGGCCCGCTCCGAAATATCCACTGCCCAGCAACGGGAACAGGCCAGCCTGGCCCAGGCGGAATCCTACCAGGCCCAGGTAACGGAACTCAAGGACGCCAACGCCACTTTGCTCAAGAACCTCGGCAGTTTTGCGGAGGTATCCAATAAGAATAATGCCGCCCTGAACCAGGCCCTGGCCTCCTTGCAGGCCAAGGAAGCACAGCTATCCTCCATGACGGCCACAGTGGGGCGTAACGACTCAACTATTATTGCCCTTCTAACGGATGCCAAGCGCACCCTGGGGCCGGACGCGCAACTTAAAGTTGCTTCGGGTAGCCTGGTGATCTCCGGGTCTTTGGATCAGTTATTCGGCAGCGACACGGGACAACAGCTAACCGAAGGCGCAGCACCCTGGCTGGAGCGGGTGGCCAACCTGCTCAAGGCGCACCCGCAACTCGCCGTTACCGTGGAAGGGTTATCCATGACAGGTGACTTATCCCTGGCAGCGCTGCAGGGAACAGCGGTAATGAACGCCTTGCGCGACACCTACCAGGTGGCACCCGAACGTCTGCGCGCCCGGGGTCGCGATGGTAATTTCAGCGAAGGGGTGGATGTCCTGCTACACCCGGATTACCGTGGCTTTTACGCCAGCGTTCGCAGCGAGATCAAGCAATAGCAGGTCATTTGGTGTCCGCAGGATAGCTTTGAGGATATTGAGGCAGGGCCCATACTTTTTACGAGTTTTAACCGTTCTCATTTTCGAAAACCAACCTAAAGCACCTATACATCATGACCGGAGACGGAATCCTTCAACTTTTTGCTTATCTGCTGCCAGCCGTGGTTACCGGCGTAGTAGCCTTCTATTTTTTCAGGATGCACACCCGTAACGAGGAGGGCCGCAGGCGTTACCTGCTCCACAAGGACAGCCAGAAGAACGCATTGCCCATCCGCCTGCAGGCGTATGAGCGCATGGCGCTGTTCCTGGAGCGGATCTCCATCCCCAGCCTGGTAGTAAGGGTGGCACCAAAGTCTTCGGACAAAGCGGAGTACGAGAACCTGCTGATCAAGAATATCGAAAATGAATTCGACCACAACCTTTCCCAGCAGATCTATATGACGGACGAATGCTGGAATGTGATCAAAGCTGCAAAGAATGCCACCATCCAGGCCATCCGGAAGGCAGCCATGAGCACCACCGAAACGGCCGATAAGCTCCGCGAGGACATCCTGAATGAAACCATGGACAAGGCGTCGCCTTCTGCAACCGCCCTTTCCTTTGTAAAGCGCGAGATCGGCGAACTCTGGTAAGCCTTAATCCGGCTCCAGCTCGCTGGCCCCGATCTCTTTAGTGGAGGCAAAGAGATAGCCGCTTTCCCACCATTGCCGCATTTGATCCTTGTTAAATATGAGCGAGTTGGTGGTGAGCACGGTAGGCGTGTAGTAGAAATTGATGATTGCACCGTGGTTCCCCGCCACGAATTTCCCGATCTTGATATTCTGTTGTTCGATCCGATCCAGCATAAACGCGCCCATATTGGTCAGGAGCGAGAACGGGTTGCGCGAGGGCATGCGGTTGATGTGCGTGATTTCCGTATGCAGGATGATGGCGTCCACCGTGGTGGCGCCGCGCCGGATCGCTTCCTCGATGGGCACCATGCTTCCCAGGCCGCCGTCCGCATATTCGCAACCGTTTTTGCGCACCAGGCTCATAAAGGGGATGTAATTACAGGAGATCCAGATCCACTCGCAGAACTCCTCATATTCAAAATCGTTGATGGACTTGTATTCGACCTGGTTCAGGCTCAGATTGGACACCGTCACCACCAATTCTTTCGGGCCGGACCTCAACGCCTCAAATTCCTCCGGCGTGATGGTCCGGCGAATAAGGTCCAGCAGGTGATAACTCTCCCCAAAGGTCTTGCTGCCCTTCAGGAAATTACGCACCACCTTCCAGTGATTGATCCCGATGCTATCCACCCCGTGCTTGTGTTGAATGGTAAAGGGTCGGTTGCTGAAGATGCTGTCCTGATTCACGCTTGTATATACCTGCCGGATCTTTTCGATCTTGCCCAGGGCCAGGTGGGAGATCAGCAGGCTTCCTGTTGAAGTGCCCAGCAGCAGGTCATAATTGTGCCCGCGTTCTTCAATGAGGTACTGGGCCACTCCGCCCGCAAAGGCGCCTTTGCTCCCCCCTCCGGATATGACGAGTGCCCTCACAATTCACGGATTTTAGAGTAAACATACGGGTATTCCTCTTCTGGCATGGGCTTTATCAGCCCCTGCCAAAGGCCCGGTTCGGGAAGGTCGCGAAGCAACTCATCCAGCAATCGCCTGGCAAACTTCCTGAATTGCCAGCTGGGGTGCTCGGTAGCATGCAAGAGGTCGCGCAGGTTCTCGGTGCCCAGCGCATCGATTTGCCGGAGCAGCCGAAAGCCGTTTTCCCTGGCTTGCCAATCCATGAGGTCCGAAGTGGTTCCCCTTAGGGCCAGCAAATAGCCCTGCCGCTCCGAATCCGAACCGTAGTCCTCTGTAAAAAGGGCCAACACCCACCAAAGCTGTCGAAAGCCTACCGATTCAAAACTGCCGTTGGAGGCAGTGTGCGACAGGAATTCGCCGCGGCTTTCCGGGAAGGATTGCCAAAGGGCAAACAAAGCGGCTTCTCGTAGCTCGTAACTCCCTCCATCCAGCCAACGCAGCAGGGCCTCCCGGGCACCCGGGCTTAAAGGGTCCAGGTCGGCTACCAGCGCTTTTTGCACCGCAACGTCTTCCGATTGCAGGCTGGCCTGCAACAAGGCCTCCGGAAAGGAATCCGCATAGGCACGGACAAGGGCTGCCCGGAATTCGGGAAGCTCATAGGCTGACCATGCCTGCTGCAGTTCCGGCCCGCTCAGGGAGTCTCCGGATGCCTCCCGCTGCTGCAGCTTTTGCTCCAGCTCATCCACCGCTTGCTCCTATTCTTCAACAGAGCAGACACACACAGCAAGCTCCTCCGCCTGTTTGATGGTGCCATTGGCTCGGGCCTCGGCTGAGGCGTACAGCTCCTTGGCCTTCGCCA
>JBNKHB010000283.1:0-3275 GCA_050290125.1 Robiginitalea sp. | reverse complement strand
TAATCCGCTGATTTGTAGGTGCTTTCCTATTTTTTCTTAGCGAGGTATGCTCGGCTCCGGTTCAGCAGCAGAACCCTATCCTTCAATAAACTATCTCAATATCAGTAATTTAAACTGATTTCCAGCCATAATTTAGCGCTGGGAACGCATAGTTGTCGAAAATCAACTAATTTACACGTTGATTCGGCCGGTTCGGACAATAGTTGCCCCTGCTTTACGTTTGATTCAGAGGGGCACGGGAAAGCCCGGAAAAGCCATTCAAGATTGCATTCCGCACCCCTGAACGGAAGGCAGGGCCCTATTTTTAACCTGAACGTGCTATAGACGGAGCAACAACATACCCGAAGCGCCGGCGATTTGCCGGTTTTTACACCTTGCTGCTGTGTGGTTGGCTGCTGGGGCTAAGCCCTATTGTTGCACAACAACCGCAAACAACGGTCCGGGAATTTGATGCCCTGATCCAGGAAGCCCGCACTTACCGCAACCAGAACAAACTGGACCAGGCCCTGGAGACCCTTGACAAGGCCGCTAACTGGGCGGAAGAGCAACAGGACGAAAAGGCTCTGATCGACTGTTACCACCTCTTTGCATTGATCTACCTGGACCTGGAAAAGGAGGAAACCGCCTTGTTTAACTGGAGCCGGGCCAATCTAATGCTGAACAATGTAGAATACCCTTACGGTTCGGCGGTTTACAGATATATCGAGGCAAATGTCCTTTTCAGGCAGGAGAATTTCTACCAGGCCCTCTTCATGCTGAATGAGGCCAAACAACTCACCAACGACCGGAACCTCTTAAACCGCATTAGCCTCCTGGAAGCCGATATATTTTCCAGTACGCGCAAATTTGAACAGGCCGAGACCAACTACAATGCGCTGCTGGTCAATACGGACCCGTATGAACGCGAATACCTGCAGACCCTGGCCTATACGGGCCTGGCCCGGATGAACGCCCGGCAGGACGATATGGAGCACGCCATCGAAAACGGGGAAAGCGCCCTGGAAATAGCCCTTGCCCAGGATTTCTCCCGGCAGGTGGTACAGCTCAATGAACTCTTGAGCAATTATTACGAGCGGGACGGGCAGTTGGGCAAATCCCTGGAGTTCAACCGCAACCTGCTGCAATTGAAGGATTCGCTCTACACGCTGGAAAAAGCGACGGCCCTGGCCAATACGGCAGACCGTCTGCAGTTCGAGTACATGGATAAAGAAGTCAAGCGGCAGGACGATGAGATCGTTGAGCTCAAGGAATCGGCGAACCGTTCCGAATTGGCCACCATTCTCACCTCGGCCTTCCTGACCATTATATCGCTGCTGGCGGTATCCCTGTACCGGAACAATCAGATCAAGCTGAAGACCAACGACCTGCTGCAGACCAAGAACCGGGAGTTGCAGAACGCCAGGGACGCTGCCGTACAGGCCATGGAGGCCAAAACCAATTTCCTGTCCACCGTAAGCCATGAACTGCGGACGCCGCTCTACGCCGTAACCGGACTTACCCACCTGTTGCTGGAGGAGAACCCGAGCGAAGCGCAGAAGGAGCACCTGAAGTCTCTTAAATTCTCGGGCGACTACCTCCTGAACTTTATCAACGATATCCTGCAGATCAACAAGATCGATGCGGATAAGTTAGAACCCCTGGAGGTGGAATTCAACCTGAAGAAGGTCCTTACCGAGGTGATGAATTCCCTGCAGCAAACGGCCAAGGAAAACAAGACCGAACTGATCCTGGAGTACGATTCGGAAATTCCGTCCCAGTTAATGAGCGACCCGCTGAAGCTTTCCCAGATCTTCCTGAACCTGGTCGGAAATGCCCTCAAATTCACCAGGAATGGGGAGGTGATGGTCATTGCCAAGCTGATCAAGAAGGAAGAAGAGATGGCCCACGTATTTTTTGAAGTGAAGGATACGGGGATCGGGATCAGCGAAGAGCAGCAGAAATCCATTTTCGACAGTTTTGAGCAGGGATCCATCCAGATCAACCGGGAGTACGGCGGCACCGGGCTGGGGCTTACCATCGTTAAGAGCCTCCTGGGGTTGTTCGGCAGCGAGATCAAACTGGAAAGCGAACTGGGTAAGGGCAGCTCCTTCTTCTTTGAGTTGGATTTCAAATGCAAGGACCACCTGGTGGACGACATTCCCTTTGAGATCACCGAGAAGCAGTACGTATACAAAGACCTGCATTTGCTGGTAGTGGAAGACAACAAGATCAACCAGGTGATTACACGGAAAATGCTGGCCAAGAAGGATATCAGCTGCGATATCGCCAATAACGGGACCGAGGCCATCGAAATGGCCGGCGCCAACAATTACGACGGGATCCTGATGGATATCCACATGCCTGGTATCAGCGGCGTTGAAGCCACGGAAACCATCCGGAGCTTTGACCAGGAGACCCCCATTGTGGCGCTGACCGCCATCTCTCTGGACGACAGCCTGGAGACCTTCTATGCGGCAGGCTGCAACGATGTGGTCACCAAGCCCTTTAAGCCCGAGGTGTTCTACCAGAAGATCGGCGAAAACTTCGTGGAGCCCAAGCTTCGCAAGACCCTTTCCTAAATGCTTTCGAGATAGGTTTCCAGCACCTGACGGTCCACAGGGCCGAAACGGTGCGCCACCCCAATGGTGTAGAAGTCTTTAATATTCCCCCGCAGTCGTTCCGCGTCTTTTTCCGTGGTAAGCAGCCTTCCGCACGTCCTTAGCGCTTCCAATTCCTTTTGGGAAAACCGGTGGTGGTCCGGAAAACGCCTGTGTTCAAATTCCACACCCTGGGAGTTGAGGTAATCCACGAGGGCTTTGGGGCGTGCCACGCCGGTGACCAGCGTAAGCGCTTCGGATTTCAGCTCCTCCCAGCTCGCGGAGCGTCCGCTGCCGTGCAGGGGAAGGCCGTATTCCAGGGTGGCGAACAAAACGCGCTGCGAGGCAGTAGGCCGCAGCCGGGCCGTAATGCGATCCCGGGTGGCCGCATCGGGCGTTTCCGGGCATTTGGTAACAATAATAAGGTCGGCGCGCCGGGCCTGGGATTTGTGGTCCCGCAGGTCGCCGCTGGGCAGGTACCCCTGGTCAGGGTACAAGGCATCCCATTGCGTCAGCAGGATGGCCCCCTTGGGGCGGACGCGGCGATGTTGAAACCCGTCGTCCAGGATTATCACCTCCGGTTGGACCTCTTCGGCGAGGCGCCGGATCCCGTTGCGCCGGTTGGCATCCACGGCCACGGCCACTTCCGGGAATTTGCGGGCAAGTTGCGCGGGTTCGTCCCCCAGTTCGCCCGCGCCC
>JBNKHB010000282.1:0-3297 GCA_050290125.1 Robiginitalea sp. | reverse complement strand
AAAATCCTTGCGGATCTTTCAATACTGTGGTTGAGGCCGTCTTCATCCCAATCCAATTTTTCAGGTCCCGGCGGGATTCGCTGACGCTGATCCCTTTAACTCTTGACCGGTGCCTCACAAGCATGGGCTTCACCGCCGCGGGGCGGCGGTGATTCCCTTTTGAGCAGAGAGGAAGGGATTCGAACCCTCGATCCGCTCTCGCGGAAACACACTTTCCAGGCGTGCGCCTTAAACCACTCGGCCACCTCTCTCTAAGCCCGAAAACGGGGTGCCCAAGAAACAAAAATTTTGGGAGTAAACGAAATTTTGCCCTTTTATTTTTCGGACATCTCACCCCTGAGCGGGGATTCGAAGATGGTCCTGAAAGAACTGGACGGGACCTCCTCCCCCAGCAGGTACATCAGCTTTGCCAGGGCGGCCTCAACGGTGATATCTCTGCCGTTGATCAGCGGGATCCGCAGCAGCGATTCACTCGTGGCATACCTCCCCATGAGCACGCTTCCGCCCGGACATTGGGTTACGTTAATAATATAAAGACCGCCTTTAACGGCTTCCCTGAGCGACTCCAGCAACCAGGGCTCCGTAGGTGCATTCCCCGCGCCGAAAGTCTCCAGGACCAGCGCCTGCAAACCCGGTGCCTGGAGCACATGGTTTACCCACTGCGGATGGATTCCCGGGAACAGTCGCAGCACCCCTACCCTGTTGTTGAGCCGGGTGTGCGCCTTGAACGCCTTCCGGGCGGGCCGCAGCAAATGCTGTTCGTTTACCTTTAAATGCACTCCCGAAATGGCCAGCGGGGGATAATTCGGGGAATCAAAGGCCTCAAAGTGCTCCGTATTCATTTTGGTGGTTCGGTTGCCGCGATACAGCTTGTATTCAAAGTACAGGCAGACCTCCTGCACCATCGGCCGGTCGTCTCTTCGCAGCGCTGCGATCTGGACGGATGTGATCAGATTCTCCTTGGCATCGGTACGCAGGTCCCCGATCGGCAATTGGGAGCCGGTAAGGATCACCGGCTTGGCGAGGTTTTCAAGCATAAAGCTCAGGGCCGATGCGGTATAACTCATGGTGTCACTGCCGTGCAACACCACAAAACCGTCATAACTGTTGTAGTGCTCGGCAATGATCTCTGCCAGGCGCTGCCAGTGCGACAGATCCATATTGGAGGAGTCGATCGGCGTTGTGAATGCCACCGTATGGATGCTACAGTCCAGTTGTCCGAGTTCGGGAATATGTTCGAGCAGGCGGCTGAAATCAAAGGCGACCAGGGTACCCGTACCGTATTCACGGGCCATTCCAATGGTACCGCCGGTGTAGATCAGTAGGATTCTGGGAGCTTGCATCGCCATATCGAAATCATATAAGGGTCAACATCCGAACAGGCGTTGGGAGTTGGCCGTGGTTATGCCGGATATTTCCAACTCGGTTTTCCCGTACACTTCGGCCATTCGCTCCAGCACGAATCGCAGGTAGGCGGATTCATTGCGTTTACCTCGGTAGGGTACGGGCGCCAGGTAGGGTGCATCCGTTTCCAGCAGGATGTGTTCCAGCGAAATTTCGCCGAGAAAGGTGTCGATCTTCCCATTCTTGAAGGTCAGCACGCCGCCGATCCCCAGATACATCCCGAGGGATATCGCGCGGAGGGCCTGCTCCCTGGTCCCCGTAAAACAGTGGAACACACCCCTTAAATCGGGGCCGGCTTCGGTTTCCAGTACTTCGAATATCTCGTCGAAGGCCTCCCGGCAATGGATGGCGATAGGCAGCCCCAAGGTTTTGGCCATTTGTATCTGACGGCGGAATGCCCGGGTTTGCTCGGCCAGGAGGGACTGGTCCCAATACAGGTCAATCCCGATCTCCCCGACGGCGACATACTCCCCCGTTTGCAGTTCCCGGGCCACATGTTCCAACTCGGTTTCATAATCTGCCTTTACGTGGGTAGGGTGCAACCCGCACATTAAAAAGACCTGCTCCGGATAGGTGTCGCGCAAGGCTTTCATGCGGTCCGTGTAAGTGGAGTCGATGGCCGGAAGAAAAAAACGGCCGACCCCGGCTTCGGCAGCGCGGGACATCATCTCGTCCCGATCTTCGTCAAAGGCTTCAACATAGAGGTGGACATGGGTATCGGTCAGCATCACAGCGTAAAAATAGGACTATCTTTGCCAAAAATCTCCATGGCCTCACTCAAAAAGATCCTGAGCGAAAAGGGATTCCAGGTCCTGCAACTGGAGCGCACTTTAACCGATCACTTTGCAATACTTGGGGTGCTGAACGGCGTCCGGGGAAGGTTTATTCTGGATACCGGGGCTTCCAATACCTGCGTGAGCATGGACCGCGCGGAACAATTCGGCATGCAGTCAGAACTGTCGGAGGTGAAGGCCGCGGGGGCTGGCGCCGTGGATATGGAAACCCATGTCTCGGCCGGCAACCACCTTCAATTGGGGGCATGGGAATGCAGCGATCTCCAGGTGGTCCTTTTCGACATGCGCCATGTGAACCAGGCCCTGGGGAGCCAGGAAGAGGCCGAAGTGGATGGTATCCTGGGAGCCGACCTCCTGCATCGCGGCCGGGCCGTTATCGACTACCACAAGGAGCGGCTTTATCTTAAATAAAGAAGTTTTGTTAGCGGGGCCTTAGAGCTCCAGCGCTTTTTCCAGGTCCCCGCCCATCAGGTGTTCCACCGGATTCTCGATCCCTTCCTTGACCGCCACAAGGAAACCTACGGATTCCCTGCCGTCAATGATTCGGTGGTCATAGGAGAGGGCAACGTACATGATGGGCGCCACGACAATGGCCCCGTCTTTCACAACGGGCCGCTCCACGATGTTGTGCATCCCCAGGATCCCGCTTTGGGGCGGGTTGATAATAGGGGTGGACAGCATGGAACCAAATACCCCGCCGTTGGAGATGGTAAAGGTGCCACCGGTCATTTCATCCACGGTGATCTGACCGTCGCGAGCCCTTAAAGCGAGGCGTTTCACCTCTGCCTCAACACCCCGGAAACTCAGGTTCTCCGCATTCCGGATTACGGGGACCATCAGGCCCTTGGGTCCGGAAACGGCAATACTGATATCGCAGAAATCGTAGGAGATCATTTCCTTCCCGTCGATCATACTATTCACCGAAGGATAGAGCTGCAAGGCGCGGATCACGGCCTTGGTGAAAAAGGACATAAAGCCCAGGCTCACGTCGTGTTTTTCCTTGAAGGCTTCCTTATGTGCTGCGCGGATCTCAAATACGGCGGACATGTCCACCTCGTTGAAGGTGGTGAGCATGGCCGTTTCATTTTTCGCGGCAACC
>JBNKHB010000281.1:0-3357 GCA_050290125.1 Robiginitalea sp. | reverse complement strand
TATTCCTTGTCGTTGAGCCCGCCCGATTTGAGCCGGGCTTCCACAGGGGCGGCGATCAGTGAGAGGGGCGTGCGGAATTCATGGGATATATCCGTATACAGCTTGGATTTAAAATCGTTCAGACGTTGCAGGCGCTCGGTCTCCGCCTCCTTGAGCTGTAAATTCAACTTCATCCTCCAGCGGAACTTGAGATACAGGTAAATGCCAACAGCCCCAAGCACAAACAATGCTATATACAGGAACTTGGCCCAGGAAGTAGCGTACCAGGGCGGTGCGATTGAAAACGCAAAAGCGGCCGGTTCGGGATTCCATACCCCGTCATAGTTGCTGGCCTGGACCTGGAATTCGTAGTCGCCCGGCGGCAGGAACGAATACCGCGCGAAATTGGCGTGCCCCGCATTCACCCAAGCTTCGTCGTAGTTCAGCAACCGGTACCGGTATTCGATCTCTTCCGGCAGTGCAAATTGCATCCCGGTAAAGGTGAAGGATACCGAATTCTCCCAATGGTTCAATTCCAGGCCCGTACTCATGGCCTGTATCTGATTGGATACGCGCATGCCCGTGATAGTGGTCCTGGGCAGATGCGGATTGTTCTCTATATCATCCGGTCGAAACCAGTAAATACCTTCCAGGCCCCCAAAAAACAAGGTGCCGTCGCGGTGTCGATAGTACGCGCCGGTATTGAACTCCGTAGGCAGTCCCTCATAGTTCGAATAATTGGCAATTTCGGGGATGTCAGATTCCGACCCCGCAGGGGTAAAGCGGGTGATGCCGCGGTTGGAGCTGAGCCAAAGGTCGCGGTTACTGCCGGGCAGGATGCCGTAGATCACGTCATTGGCCAGACCGTCCGCTTCGGAATAGGTTTGAAAGTGACCCGTATCCGGATCCAGGACCGAGAGCCCGCTGCCATTGGTCCCGATCCAAAGCCTGCCGTCTTCGGCAAAATGGAGGGACTTGATGCGGTCGGTAGGCAGGGCATCCGGTTCCCCATTGGCACGATATGCCTTAAACACTCCGGTATCCGGGTGCAGACGGATGAGCCCTTCGGTATCGCCCCCAAGCCAGAGTTCCCCGTTAATACCTTCTGCGATGGTCCGGACGTTTTCGAATACCGGGGTTTCCGGGGTAACCGATGCCTCTATTCGCCTCACCACGCCTTCGCGAAGGTCAAATTGCAACAATCCGAATTCGCGGGTTCCCAGCCAGGTACGGCCCTTACGGTCGCGATAGATATCCCAGATGGTAATGGCCTCCAGCCCGTACCCCGGCTGGCCGGTATAATTCGTAACCCGGCCCTGCGCATCAAGCAAGGACAGTCCGCCGCCCTGGGTGCCTACCCATAGGGCTGACCCATCGTGGTACAGGCTCATGATCCGGTCTGAGCGCAAGCCGGTGGCGGCAGCGGAATATTTTTCCCAGGAATCCGTGGCCAGCTCATACCGCATTAGGCCCTTGCCTGAAGTACCGATCCAAACGGACCCGAGCGTATCCCTTTCTACAGCGCGTACCACATCCACGTTGATCTCTACCGGAGCCTGACTGTTCACCACGGAATTGAATTTCTCCAGGTAGGGGTCGTAATAACTCAGCCCCGCCCCGTCGGTACCAAACCAAAGCGTCCCGGTATTATCCTCGGCGATGCCAAGGATGTCATTGTAATGGATGGCCCGTGGATTGTGTTTATCCGCCTTGAATTGGCGCGGCTCCCCTATTGTGGCATCCAGAAGGAACAGGCCGTCGCCATAGGTACCCACCCAAAGCCGGCCCCGGGCATCCGCCTGGAGCGAAAGGATGTTCAGGTCGCTTGGGAGCCCCCGGGCAAAGTCCAGGGAGCCGGCCTCTCGGAGCATCCGTTCACCCGGTTCCCGAAAATAGAGTCCCCTGCCGTAGGTTCCGAACCATTCCCGACCGTCCCCATCAATGCTGATGGTGCTGAATCCCCTGTTGACCACCCGTCCGGAAGCGGTGTGCCGCAGGCTATCCCGTACCCGGCCATTCTCCCGATCAATCACATAAATACCTTTGCCAGTAGCAGCGAGGAGCCCTTCGCCGGATTCATGCAGATCGTTAACGGGTGCGCTGGTAAGGATTCGCAAGTCTCCGTCCGAAGCATTTTCCGCATTGTTAAAAGAATACAGTTCCCCCTGGTAGGTGCCTACCCAGTACCTTTGGTCGCGATCCTGATAAATGATGCTGGCGTCCTTAAACCAAGGTATGGCAATGAAACGGTCAGATCCCGGATCGTAGCGATGCAGCACCCCCGGATCGGCGATACACCACACACCGCCTACCCGGTCCGCATAGACCTTGCCGAGATGGCTAAAGGTCGGTCGGGTGATATCGGTAAAGATGAACGGGTATTTTACGAACTCCGTACCGTCGTAGCGGTTCAGGCCGTCCTGGGTGGCGATCCAGAGAAAACCCGTGCTGTCCTGGGTGACTGATATTGCACTGTTCTGTGAGAGTCCATCCTTTATGGATAACTGCCGAAAGGCGATCTGATCCTGGCACCAGGCGCCCAGCCCGTATAACAGGCAGATCAGAATCAGGGAACGTTTCAGAGGTGCGCGCACGGGGGTTGGTTAGATAAGAAAAGATATTAAAAATAGCTGAAATGCCTGTATTACGGGCATTGGGAAAGCACCATAACCAAAAAAACCGCCTCCCTGTCGGGAGGCGGCTATAGGAATCCGCGCGATAATTTTCTTTTTCATATCTCCGATGGCCACCACCTGACACATTCAGGCCTTCGGTTATTGCGATGATTCATAAGCTAAAATAGCAACCGGATATCACGAATCCATAACAAAAGGTTAAACTTTGATCCGGCACCTCCGATGCGTTGATTTTCGGTATCTTTAAGTACACGAAAACACAGACCCATGAAAACTTGCAAATACCTCATATTGATCGCATTACTTATGGTTGGCGGCCTCTCACAGGCTCAAAACGCAAAGGATAAAAAGATTATGGCGGATGCCGAAAAAGCCAAAACCTCTTTACTGGATGCGGATAAGTCCCTGCAATCCTTTTTTGCGAATTCTGCGGGCTATGTGATTTTCCCGAATGTGGGCAAGGGCGGCTTTATCATCGGCGGCGCTTCCGGCAATGGGGTGGTTTATGAGAATGGCAGCGCGGTAGGCATGGCAGACCTGAAAAAGTTGAATATCGGATTGCAGGCCGGGGGCCAGGCCATCATTGAGGTGATATTCTTCGAAACCGCTGTGGATCTGGACCGTTTTAAGACCACTGACTTCCAATTTTCGGCCGAAGCTTCCGCCGTGGCCGTAAAATCAGGGATCGCCGTAAACGCGAAATACAAGGACGGGGTCGCCGTATTTGCCCTACCGAAGGCAG
>JBNKHB010000280.1:0-3363 GCA_050290125.1 Robiginitalea sp. | reverse complement strand
CCGGAACCCAATATGGATACCCTGGTAAGCCGGATGCAGGATGCGACCTACAATTATTCCGGTTTTTCATCCGTTGCCTACAGCATCGATGAGATCATTGCCGGCGGATTCCTGTCCAACTTTCAGGAACAGGAGAAACAAGAACTCCTGGCTCTGAAGGCCACCCACAGCAGGATGAAGGAATACCACACCGAAAATATCGCCGACCTTCAGAATTATACCCAATCCGTGAACGATGCCATAGACGTGCTGCACCTGTACGGCTTCACCGAAAAGGAGCACGGGGAGGTCAGGGGCTGGCGTTACGACCTGGGCTCCCCCCAAATACGGTTGTACAATAACGAACTGGCGGCCGTACTCCAGTTTTATGAATCCCAGGCAGCGAATCACGGGGAGATCAGGCAACAGACGCAGCAACTGATCGCCGCCCTGGAAAGCAATCGCTAAGGCCGCTGCGCCGCATAAACACGAAATAGTCAATCTCTGATCATGTACCGCGTTTACGTCATCGAGCTCTCAAAACGCATTTATACGGAGAACTGGAAATTCCGCCAGGCCAACCCGCAGTTCAATGGCGTGTTGCAGTGCCTGTATGTGGGAATGACCAGCAAGACGCCGCAGGAGCGCTTTGAGCAGCACAAAACCGGATACCGCAACCGAAAGGGATACGATTTATCCGCATCCATGGTCAAAAAGTACGGCCTGTATCTGCGACCCAGCCTGTACAACCATCTTGCGCCCATGCGGACGCGTGCCGAAGCGCTTAAAATGGAACGGGCACTGGCCCTGGAGCTCAGGCGTAAACGCTACGCCGTATGGTTTAATTAAGTTCCGATCTGTAACTAATGCGATACAGCGCTACTTCCTGCTCCTTACCGCGAAGGGTCACGTCGCCGATGGCCGAAATCGCATAATCCGGCCCCGGCTCCAAACGTTCCACCAGCGATTCCGAGGCGAGCACCGGAGCTTTCAGCCGGTGGCAAAGTCCCAGGATTCGGGCCGTGGTGTTCAGCACATCCCCCGTAAAGATGAGGTCCTTCTTGACCACCCCGATCTCCCCGCTGGTGACCTCCCCGATATGAAAGGCCGCTTTAAAGGTGGGAACCAGCCCAAAACGGGTCTTGAACAAATTGGCCTTTTTTTCGAAGGCCACCCGGATCTTCTGGAAGCACATCAGGCAATTGGAATCTTCCAGGCCCGTGGCTTCAGGCCAGCTCACCACGATCTCGTCGCCCACATAATGGTAGATGGATCCCCAGCTCTCCAGGATGGGGTCCGTCATGGTGGCGTAATACTCCCGCAATAATTCAAAATACGCCTGGTGGCCGAGCGACTCCGCCAAATGGGTGGACTGATTCATATCCAGGAACATAAAGATGCGCGTCTCTCGCCTGGGTTTGTGATAGCGCCCGAAAAAGAAATTCATCAGCATGCCGCTGCCCAGGTATTGGCTGATCTCCGCAATAAATAGAGCAAAGACCAAAATGGTGCTTACGTAAAGCACCACGCTCCAGAACGCAAACCTGGAAAAGAAGGTAACGAGCGTATTCAGAACTGCAGGGTCCAGCGGGGAGGCGTCGAGCCTTCGCGTGTTGGTGACCCAGGCGAGCAAGAAAATAAAGGCGATGATCAATAGCAGGTAGAACAAGCTTTTAAAGACGATCTTCACCCATAATTTCTGACCCTGGAAGGCCCGCCTGAACCAGAGGATCTCGATAGCGCCCTGGGCGCAGCCCATTAAAAAGCCGGCCAGTGTAGTAAATACGATGGAATTCCTGAAGTCATACGGATTGGTGGTGGACGGATAGTAGTCCAGCCTCCCCAGCAGCCCGAATTCGATCAGGGAGTAGATCAGGGCCCCGCTAAGCCAAATGCCTCCGAAGAAAAGGATTTGCCGGGCATTGTGGCGTTGGTGGTTGCTGAGCATGGCGTTTGGCGTTCCCGCTCAAGTTAAGACCTTTGGCCGAAACGGCAAGTACTCAAAGGTTTGCCTTGAGAACAAACCGCCTTTCGGGCCACGGGAAATTGGTATCTTTAATCTCAGGGCACAATCCCGATCGTCATGCCGCATCCGGACCATACCGAAATCGCAACCTTTTTATCAGGCATTCCTTTTTTTCAGGAAGTTACCCGTGGCGGGTTGGAGCGCTTGTCCCGGCAGCTGACCCTCCGGGAGTTCGAAGGCCGCCACAGGATCCTCGAAAAAGGGGAGCCGGGGGCGTCCATGTATGCCATCTACCAGGGGCGGGTACGCATCCACGACGGGGACCACGATTACGGGGAATTAACCGCGGGCGAATGTTTCGGCGAATACTCCCTTATTGATCAAAAGCCGCGCTCCGCATCGGTTACCGCTTTGGAAGACAGCCTGCTGCTTGAGATTTCGGATACGGTATTCCTGGAACTCATGCGGGAGGATCCGGGTTTTGCCCGCGGGATCCTCGCCGTTATGATCCGCAGGCACCGGCAATTGGATGAGGTCCAGGAGGGCCTGGCGAGTTCCAAGGCCGAGATCGAAACAGCCCACGCCCAGATCAACAGCCTAATTGAGGGGGCGATGGATGCGATCGTGCTTTTTGACCGCAACTATCGGATCCGCCTGACGAATCCCGCGGCCAACGCCGTGTTTGAGAACGAGGATATTTTGGGCAGGAACCTGCTTTTTTTCCTGGAGGAGGACGGCGCTGCCCAGATCGAAGCCGCCGTAGACCGGGCAAAGGATGGCCCGCTCAGGGAATACCTGTCCAGGCCGCTGGTCATCATCGGTTCAGGGGAGGGCAGAACCCTGGCCGAAGCCACGCTGGGCTCGTTTTCGGATGGTTTGGAGCCTGTTTTTACCTTGATCCTCAGAAACATCGAAGACCGGGTTCGAGATGCGGAAACGATCGAACGGCTTACCAAGCAGGCGGATTACCTGGAATCCCAGATCCGTGAACTGACCAATGATCACGGGATCATAGCCGAGGATGCCTCCATGAAGCACGTGTTGCACCTGATCGAGCAGGTGGCGGGTACCGGGGCAACGGTCCTGGTCACCGGGGAAACGGGCACGGGCAAGGAATTGGTGGCCCGTGCCATCCACCAGGCGAGCGATCGCGGCGAAAATCCCATGATCCGCGTAAACTGTGGCGCCATCCCGGCCAACCTGATCGAAAGCGAGCTCTTCGGACACGAAAAGGGAGCCTTTACCGGCGCCACCCAGGCGCGTAAAGGCCGCTTCCTGTTAGCGGACGGCGGAACGATCTTCCTGGATGAGATCGGTACCGCTCCTATGAGCATGCAGGTCAAACTGCTACGCGTGCTCCAGGAGTTCCAGTTCGAACAAGTGGGCGGAACGAAAACGTTCTCTGTGGACAGTCGTGT
>JBNKHB010000279.1:0-3405 GCA_050290125.1 Robiginitalea sp. | reverse complement strand
GTGACATGTGCATCTGTTTTTGGGCCAAATTGCGCCCAATAAATCGGATAAGCGGGAGT
This sequence comes from Robiginitalea sp., assembly GCA_050290125.1. Taxonomy (GTDB): domain Bacteria; phylum Bacteroidota; class Bacteroidia; order Flavobacteriales; family Flavobacteriaceae; genus Robiginitalea. The sequence continues at coordinate 3,346 of JBNKHB010000279.1, read as the reverse complement.
CGGCGGGTCCAATTTGGGACTAGACCCGGGGTGGAAATTAAGCGCGGAACCTCATTTTCAGGCCATCACGGTCATTAACGCGCAGTTTGCGGTAAAGGTTGTTGATGTGGGTCTTAACGGTGGAATGGCTGATAAACAGGTCCGCCGCTATTTCTTTATTGGTTTTGTCGCGCAGGATACCGTCCACAATGATCCGTTCCTGCCTGGTCAGTTCGTCCAGTGGCAGACCGTTTTTACGTTGTTTCCCTAGGAGACGATACCCCAGCCAGGCATTGAGCAGCAGCGAAAGGACGAGCAGTAGCTGCACGAGGGTGGAGGAGAGCGGCGCCTGGTCCTCCGTGCCGGAGGCCAGGTGGAGGTCGGCAGCCAGTTCCCGGGCGTATTGCTCGGTGAAGGCGGTGCCGGGATAGGCTTCCTGCAACCTGTTACCCAGGGTCTCGTAATATGGATTGGCCTTCAGGTCTTCAAGGTAGTAGGAATACGCCGGACTACTGCGGTCGGAAAGGAACTGATAGGCGTACAGGTCCAGCAGGGGTTCGTTAAGGCCGCTTCCATAGGCCTGCAACCTGTCGAACCAGGCTTGCATGGCCTGCTGCGTATGCGCCCGGCTTGGCCATTCGCTTAGCTCCCATTCCATTGCTTCCCGGAGCAGTTCGGCCTCCAGGAGTTTTTCAGAAAGCGGATTGGTGGATTCCAGGCCGCATAGGACCCCCCGGTCGGGCTGGACCGGGAAGTGAACGGTATCCGTATTTCGCGCCAGGAACAAGACGTACTGCCCATCCTGGCAAAGGCCGGGAAAGTGGGAATCGGTAGTGGGCCCCGAAGCACAGGGTTCGGCATGGATGCGGTAGATCCGGTTCCCGGGGCTGAGTAACGCTCCGGAAAATGTAAAGTTCCCGAGGGAATCCGCAACGGTGCGCTGAAGGATTTGCTCAAAGGAGCCCCGTTCCATGCGACGGTAATCTTCCACCAGGGAAAGATATATGGGGCTTTGGGCGTAGGTTTCACCCAACTCACCGCTAAAATGGTACTGTGCAACCAGGCCATTTCCGGGCAATGAGGACAACAGCAGGAGGGCATATGTAAAAATCAGTCGCAACACGGCTTTTAAAAGTACGCGAAATTGTAACAAAAGGGGTTAATCCGATACTAATGGTTTGCATCAATCACCTCCCAAGTCATGAGCTGCATGCGCGTTATCCTGGCCGTTTTATTCCCGCCCCTGGCCGTTATCGGTAAGGGTTGCGGGTCTTTCCTAATTGTTTTACTTTTAACGCTGTGCGGTTGGGTGCCCGGCGTTATCGCGGCCCTGATCATATTGAACAACCCTAATTAAATCCCATTGAAACATCTGAGTATTTGCTACATGGCGCTGCTGGCCGGCGTGATGGCATCCTGCAATTTTACGGAAGAAATCTACCTGAACGAAGACGGTTCCGGATCGGTAGAACTCCAATTCGACGGCTCCGAATTGATGGAGTTTTCCGGGGAAGCCATGGGTGAGGCCGCGGAGAAAAAATTGGATACGGTTTATTACTTCTCTGATTTCCTGGAGGAGAAAAAGGACAGCATTGCTACTTTGTCGGCAGAAGAGCAGCAGCAGCTCCAACAATTGGAGCCGTACCGGATGCGGATGAATGCGGACCCGGATTCCATGAAGCTGCTCTTTACCCTGGCCAGGGATTTTGACGACCTGGACCAGGTGGAGGATTCCTTCAATGCCTTTCAGCGGGCCGGGGCCATCGATGGCAATCAGGCCAATGCCGGGCCTTCGGCGGGCGATGCCCTGCCCGAAAGCACGGAGGTGTCCTACGGCTTTAACAGCGGGGTATTCCGCCGCAGTTCCGTGATCACGGACAGCGTACTGCACCAGCAGCGCCTGGATAGCCTTGAGAGCGGGGCCATGATCCTCTCGGGGTCTACCTATACCCTGCGCATCCATTTCCCCCGCCGGGTAAAGTCGGCCAGTACCGACCAGGCTACCCTGAGCATGGACGGCAAAACACTGATCCGTGAGGTGGAATTCCTCGAATACCTGAGGGACCCCACCGTCCTGGACCTGGAGGTGGAGCTGGAACCATAGCCGGACTCCCCGGCGTTCCCTACCTTTGCAGTATGAACAAACAGGTGGAAATCCGGGATCTGGGCTACAGGGATTACAAGGAATCCTGGGATTACCAGGAATCCCTGTTCCAGGATATCCTTGCCGTCAAATCCGCCAACCGCAAGGAAGGCGCTTCTGAGGCAACCTCTAATTATTTCCTGTTTGTGGAGCATCCGCATGTCTATACCCTGGGAAAGAGTGGCGACATGGCCAACCTGCTGGTGCCGGAGGCGCTGCTGATAGAACGCGGCGCTGCCTTTTACCGGATCAACCGCGGCGGGGATATTACCTATCACGGACCCGGGCAAATTGTGGGTTACCCCATCCTGGACCTCGACAATTTCTTTACCGATATCCACAAATATTTACGCTTGCTGGAGGAAATGGTGATCCTTACCCTGGCCGAGTACGGGCTTAAAGGCCAGCGCTCCAAAGGGGAGACCGGCGTCTGGCTGGATACGGAAACGCCGTTTGCGCGAAAGATATGCGCCATGGGCGTACGGGCCAGCCGCTGGGTGACCATGCACGGCTTTGCCATGAATGTCAATACGGACCTCTCTTATTTTGACCTGATGATCCCCTGCGGCATCCGTGGCAAGGGGGTTACCTCGCTGAGTGCGGAACTCGGGCGCCATGTGCCCATGTCCGAGGTGAAAGAAAAACTGTTGAAGCACTTCGCGGCTCTTTTTGAAGCGCAGGTTGTACAGGCTCAACATAAAACCTAGCCCGATTGAGCTAGCCAAAGATCGGAGGGCTTAATTGAACGGGCCGATCTGGGTTGGGCAAAATGCTGCAAGGAGTAAAACAACGGACTTGATCATAACAGTCTCTTTCAAAAGTTTACTAGTCATCGGGCGGTGTTATTCTTCTTCCGCCATACATTCCTCCATGGAGGAGTAGTAGCCCCTTTCCACCGAAAATTCGCAGACCAGTCGCGCCCGCTCCAGCCTCAGGGCTTCCAAAGCCTCATTCATTTGTTCCTGGCACCGGGTATTCATGCAGTTCTCCCGTTCCTGCTGCAACATCATCCTTCGACCCTCCAGTACGCGCATTTTATCTTCGTATTGCATCATGCCGGCAGCGGCACCCGTTCCCGGATCCCCGCCGATACGGAAGGGTTCGTAAGGCGTACCGTCGAAGGTAGTTCCCATGGGTTTCACGGATTTCAGGATTGCCTCCATGGAATCCCCGCTATCCAGCCCTCCGATATGGACCTTGTTGTATACCACCACGCGGTTGCAT
>JBNKHB010000278.1:0-3409 GCA_050290125.1 Robiginitalea sp. | reverse complement strand
ATCATCTCGCGGGCCAGGTTGAGTCTTTTGGACAACAGCCATTTGGAGGGCGTGGTGTTATACGCCTGCTTGAAGGCCCTTTTAAAGGATGAGATGCTTTTGCCGCATAGCCGGGCAAAATCCTCCACATTCAGGTTGTAGATATACTGTTCCTCCATTACCTGTTCCAGGGTGCCGCCGGCATTCTGGGAAAGGGTATATAAAACGTCCCGTACCTGCCGGTTCTCAGGGTCCAGGCAGATGTTCATCAGCATCTCCCGGAATTTCAGTTCTATGATCTTCTGTGGCGTCTTTTCCGGGTGTTTCAGATAGGAAAAGAAGGAATGATACAAGACCTGGAGGCTTTCGCCTACATGGATGCGGTAAACCATATCCGGATGTTCAACCTTTTTAAGGCCCGGGATCTCCTTACCTACATCGGACTCCATGCAATTGCGGATGAAGTCGTCCTTCATAAAGAACATCAGCACGCAGAAACTTTCCTCAAAGTACTGCTGGTTCCGGAAGGCGCCTTTTCGGACGAAAATGGACTGATCCGCCTCCACCAGGTATTCCCCCGCCGGGGTAATCCATTTTTTCTGGCCGTTGAGTACGTAAACGACGCTGTGGCATTCGGACCAGGCGTCAAAGAGTTCCTCTTTAATGGGACACTTGAATTCAACGATCAGATAGTCGTCGCCGATAATTTTGTTGTACCCCGGGGTTTCCAGGAAGTGCTTGTACGAATCGAACATAATGGCACAGGTTGCGTACCGATTAAATTACAAAATAACTGCGAGTAGGAAATTATTTGCGTCCAGCCGACCTGCGATGCGCCATCATTCCGGCAAGCGTTGCTTGACCAGGGCAATCTGGCCCATGTGGTTGGCCGTGTGTTCCAGGATATGGAACCAGGCCCAATGGATGTTCATGGATTCGTCGATATCCGAGGCAAACCAGGCGTCATCCCTGGTTTTAAGTCCCGCCAGCGTTTTCTCACGCACCTGGTCCCAGAGGTCCAGATAATAGGAAATGGGTTTCCCTTTCAGATTTTCACGGGAAGGGTCGCCCAGGCCGCCGGCCGCACTCCAGAACAGCGTTTCTTCATCCGTCCAGGAGCGCTCCTGCAGGGTTTCAACCTGTGTATAATCTTCAGTTGCCGCAATATGCATGATCATAGCGCCGATGCTGTTGGCATTTTCGTCAAAAAGGTAGTCGGTCTGTTCCTGGTCCAGGTCTTTTACGCTATCGGTGATCCGGTCCTTCAGTTCCTCCAGCATGTCTACCATCATCCCGATCTGTGGCGAGTATCCCTCCGCGGGCTCCACGGTGTACTGGGCCTGCAAAAAGGTAAGCGGGCTGCTCATAAGCGCCAGGGTTATCCAATTTCTTAAGATTTTCATGTATATGGCTTTTAGAAGTGTTTCAATACTTTGGCGGGAACGCCGGCCACTACTGTGTTCGGCGGCACGTCCTTATGGACCACCGCCCCGGCGGCTACTACGGAATTCTCGCCTATGGTCACCCCGGGTAAAAGGGTGGCCCCTGCGCCGATCCATGCATTTTTCTTCACTACCACTTCGGAAGGCACCAGCGTTTTTCGGGAAACCGGATCCACCGGGTGGTTTTCAGAAGTGATATTGACCCGGGGCCCGATCATCACATCGTCCTCAATGGTAATACCTCCGAGATCCAGGAAGCTGCAGGCATGGTTAATAAATACGTTCTTGCCCAGGGTAATGTTACGCCCGACATTGGTATAGAAGGGTGGGAAAACCGTGGTGCTCGCATCAACGGGCGTCCCGATTATTTCTCCCAGCAGGGCCCGCACTTCACTGACATTGGAGGCCGCATTCATCCGGGCAGCCAGGCCAAAGGTCCTGTTCACTGCCTCCCCGATCTGCGGATATTCGGGGTCATTCAGAGGTACTGCTTCCCCTGCTCTCATTCGTGCGAGGATGCCGGCGGCCGGCAGCTCGTCGTCATTTGTTTTTTCATATGTGGCTTGGGCACTTTATACCGATTGCTCGTACGCCTATTTGGTCCTGCCTTTCAGCGTTTTATGGCAAGCCGGTCCTCCATGTATTCAGGGTTTCTGTCAAATTAGAAAAAAGGATTTAAACCATTTGTTAAGGGAGCGGTAATTGTGAAGAATACAACTCAGATGGGTCAGCTATTCCGAAGGATTTTATCCATTTTCCGGCCCCTGGCCAGTTCATCCACCAGTTTGTCCAGGTAGCGGACTTGTTGGGTGAGGGGATTCGAAATTTCTTCAACCCGGTAGCCGCAGATTACACCGGTGATCAAACCGGCGTTCGGATTCAGTTGTGCATTTGCAAAGAAGTCCCTGAAGGTAGTCCTGGTATCCATATGCCTTTGGAGCGAGGCCTCATCATATCCCGTGAGCCAGCTTATTACTTCGTGCAATTCGCCTTTGCTCCGGCCTTTTCGTTCCACCTTGGCCAGATAGTGCGGATAGACCGAGGCGAAGCTCATATTGGCAATGCGTTCGTCGTGGTGGCTGGTATCCTTCATACCGGGAGGCTTTTTGGAAGCTTTAAGATAGGCAAAATCGCTAAAGTGATGACGCCCATAGGATCCAGGGCGTTGCCAGCAGGAAGATGGCCGTATTGAGGACGGTGATCATCGCTCCCTGCTTATAGATATCCTCTGAGGGCAAAAAGCCGCTGCCGGCAAAGAGGACATTGGAGCTGGACGCCTGAGGCGTGATCACGGCAAAGTAATTGGTGGCGAACGAGAGCATAAAGGCCATCAGCGCCGGGGGTACCTGGGCATTCACGGCCACTTGCAGGAAAACGGCGTACAAGGCCAGGATGTGGGCGGTCTGGCTCACGAACAGGTAATGGATCGCCACATAAAGCAAGGTGAGCAAAATATAGACCGTAACCCAGTTGTAATCCGCGATAAAGACGGCGATCTGGGCCCCCAGCGTCTGCATAAAGCCCATATCGTTGAGGGCGGTGCTCATCATATAGAGGATGGCGAACCACACATAGGTTTCCAGGGCGTCCCCGGCTCCCTGCCGGATATCCTCCAGGGTATAGACATTGGCCAGGATCAGGATGGACAGGCCCAGGAAGGCCACGATGGCCAGGTTAATGTTCAGGACGGGGGAGAAGGCCCATAGCAGGATCATCCCGATAAAGGTGCAGCCCATGATCCACTCCTTGCGGCTCATGGGGCCCATTTTCTCCAGGGCGCGCCGGGCCATTTCCGGGGCCTCCGGCGTTTTCTTTACTTCCGGAGGAAAGAATTTATAAAGTACCAGGGGGATGATGGCCAAAGCGAACAAACAGGGTACGGAGGCCACGAGCAACCAATTCCCGAAGTTCATGGTGACCCCGAACTGGGCCGCAATACCCGCCCCAACCGGATTGGCGGCCATACCGGTAAACCAAAGCGCCGAACT
>JBNKHB010000277.1:0-3421 GCA_050290125.1 Robiginitalea sp. | reverse complement strand
GTAGATACATTCAGAAACTGGGAAGCTAACCTCTTGAGGACCGGGATTGCCTCCATGTGAGAAATCGTAAATTTCCGTAATATGCCAGTTGTCGTTTCGGAATTCTTCCCGAACCATTATTTGGGCATCCCGAGACTTGGCTGAAGCTGCGATAGCCAACAGGTTCGAACTGGCATCCTTTTTACGGTCGTCCAGTTTTCGCCATCCCCCGGGATCCAGGTACACCCAGGCATTGCTTTTTGATTGTTGCACCAAAGACCTAGTATCCTTTTATTGCAAGAAGTTATCATAGCGCAATTAAATTGTGGGGGATACTTACGTAAAGGGAGGAACCTAAATGTAAGTAAAAAACTTCAAGTAAAAAAGATAAATCTGATATCTAAGGCTTTATGAAGCAAATGGAACGGTCTCGACGCATTGCGGGACACAATCCATGCATTTTAAATATGGATCTTCCAAGGAAACAACTGTTCTGCCATTTCAGGTATGGCCCCTAGTAAACTTTATGTTAGCTTTAGCAAACGCTCGTTTGAATTGAAAGCACTAAAAGTCGAATACAACATCGGGTTCCTGGTTTCCTGGGTGGCTGCCATTCAGGGGATCTACCTTTCCACGATCCTTCTGCTGCCCCGGAAAAGGACCTCCCAACGGATCCTGCTGGGCGTCGTTTTTGTGAGCATCACCATCCGGATCATAAAATCGCTGCTTTGGGTTTCCCTGGAGGACCTGGACCTATGGATCATGAATCTTGGGTTCATGGCCCATTCCATTTACGGCCCCGCACTTTATCTGTATATGCGCGGTGAAAGCCGGGACAAGGCCTGGAACAGCGCGATGCTGCTTCATTTTCTTCCCGCCGCGTTTTTATTGCTTACCCTCAACACCCTGACCCTTGACGCCTTCTGGTACCAATCCGGATATGCCGTCCTCCTCCTGCATCAGGCAGTCTATTCGGTTGCCGCTTTGTTCGTATTCCTGACAGCTACCCCCAGGGCGCCCCAGGCCAATGGGTCGGGAACCGTTCGCAGGAACTGGTATGTGCTATTGCTATCGGGTGCGCTCCTGTTGCAATTCTCCTACTTTGCCAACTACCTGTTGGGGTTGACGCCCTACCTGCTGGGCCCCATGATCTATGGGATCTTCCTGTTCCTCACCAGTGTTTTTATTTTCAGGCATCCTTCGGTGCTGGAACCTGCGGAAAGGAGACGGACGGCGCTACTCAGCCAGGAAGAACTTCCGGCCTTGACCAGGAAGCTTTCGTCCTACATGGAGGAAGCCCAACCCTATCTGGACCCGAATTGTACGCTAACCACCTTGTCCGGGGAACTGGGGTTGCGGCCCGATCAACTCTCTTATTTGATCAATACGGGATTCCATCAGAATTTCACCTCATTTTTGAACGCCTATCGAATAGAAAAGGCGAAATCCCTGCTGGCGAGCCGGCGCTACAAGCACTACAAGATCGCCGCCATAGCCCTTGAATGCGGCTTCAAGTCGCTTTCCTCTTTCAATTTGGCCTTTAAAAGGAATACTTCTCTGACCCCATCGCGCTTCAGGGCAAAATCATTGAGCGATTTATAAATCCGTAGGACTCCTCCTTTTTATTGAACCGCTATCTGTCCGATAAGCCGTACCATTGGGACCGAATCCTTCCTGGTCCTTCAGGAGAATAGTTTAAAATGAAAGTACCTTTCGTAACCAGCCCCCTCTGTGTCCTAATGAGCCTTGCGCTCTGCCTCCAGGCCTGCGGGGAAGAAGCCGCCGGGTGGACGGTAACCAGTGAGGCCGGGGAATTGCGGGTGGAAGTTTTGGCCGACAGCATTGCCGTCCCTTTTGGGATGTGTTTTCTGTCCGACCATGAGATGCTGGTAACCGACCGGTCTACCGGTGAGATCCTCCTGTTGAATCTGGATGACAAAAAGAAAATCGCACTGAAGGGCGTTCCCGCATCGTTCACGCAAGGGGACGGCGGGGCCCTTGATATCCTGCCCCATCCGGAGTACGATCAAAATGGTTGGATCTATTTCTCCCATGCCGTGGGCGACTCGGTGGCCAGTACCATGGCCATTGATCGCTTCCGGTTGCGATCCGATTCGGTGGTGACGATCCAGCGAATTTTTACCGTTCAGCCCTCTTTTAAAGAGCCGAACCACTACGGGAACCGCATGGCCTTTCACCAGGGCTACCTCTATGTGACGATGGGGGATCGCTATTACCATAAGGATTCGGCGCAATCGCTTTCGAATCACCTGGGAAAAGTCTTGCGGCTCACGGAGGAGGGGGAAGCCGAGCCCGACAATCCCTTTATCGGCACGCCCAATGCGCTGCCGGAAATCTGGAGCTACGGCCATCGCAACCCCCAGGGCCTGGCCATCCATCCGGACACCGGGGCCTTATGGCTGAATGAACATGGGCCGAAGGGCGGGGATGAACTAAACCGGATCCGCCCGGGCCTGAACTATGGCTGGCCCGTGATATGCTATGGGGTGGACTACGATGATACCCCTATTGGTGCGGGCATTACCCACCAGGATGGAATGGAGCAACCGGTCCATTATTATACCCCTTCCATTGCGCCTGGAGGCATGGCCATTTACGACGGGGACAAGTTCCCTGCCTGGAGGGGAAACTTTCTTATCGGCGCCCTGGCGCACCGGCACCTGAACCGCCTGGTCCTGGAAGGGAACAAAGTTATTCACGAGGAGCGCCTTCTGGGCGAGCTGGACATGCGGGTGCGGGTGGTGAAGCAGGGGCCGGACGGCTACCTCTACCTTGGGGTGGACGGCGGCAACATCCTGAGGATCATGCCGGAATAAGCGGTTACCCAGGGCAATCCGCCCCCTACCATGAAACCGATCACGCATTACCCTGCGGCACGCCGCTTCCTTACCCAGACATAGAGGATGCTGAAAAGCACGATGAGGACCAGCGGAAAGATGATCAGCGATTTTAGAGTAGCCTGTCCGGCTGCCAGTTCCAGGGCATCTCCCGTAAGGCCCATGGCCAGGGCTTCCTCGCGGGCCGAATCGATCCACCTCCCGATGATGGGCTGCAGGTTCCCCGTAAAGAACATCCCTATGGCACCTACCACCGACATGCCCAGCGCCCCGCTGGCGGGGACCTTTTCGGCCACAAAACCGATCATATTTGGCCAGAAGTAACAGACCCCCACGGCAAAGACCATGGCACCCAGGTAAACGGAACTACCCGTAAGCGTTGCCAGCAGAAAGATCCCGATAGCGGTAAAGACGGAAGAGCCCAAGAGCACCCCGGTCTGATCGAACTTTGCCACGAATTCCCCTCCGAAATACCGGCCCACGGCCATGATGCCGAAAATAAGCGCCATGATCAGCAGGGGCTCAGCGCCGCTCTTGGCCAGTACCAACTGTGCCCACTGGGTGGGGCCGAATTCCGATATAGC
>JBNKHB010000276.1:0-3433 GCA_050290125.1 Robiginitalea sp. | reverse complement strand
AGCTCTATGAGGGGCAACTGCGCTACTGGGGCTGGGTAATTGCGCACGGAATTGACTGTCCGATAGCCGCACTTGTCAGTGAAGGAGCCGACTTATGACCGTCACTCCTGAACCGGGGATTTACACCGTGCTTGGTGCTTCCGGTCTTGTTGGATCTCATGCGCTTGTCGCGCTTAAGGAGTTGCCTGACATTACTGTGCGTGCGGTATATCATTCCCGTGAACCTGCAATAAAGGGTTCCAATATCACGCCGATCAAAGCTGACCTTACTGATCCCGCGGTCTGCCGTGACGTGGTTGCCGGCACGGACTATCTTCTGATCTTTGCGGGAATGTTGGCAACAGCGCCTGTTTTGGCCCGTGATCCCGTCGGCCCTGTTTTCACAAACTTGAGAATCGTCTCCAATGCCCTGGAGGCAGCCTGGAATTCGGCTGTCCGGAAATGTGTGTGGCTGAGTTCCACAACGGGCTATCCTGCGGTTGAGGAGACCCTGGACGAGACACGCATGTTTGAGGGGGATCCCCCGGAATCGTGGTATGGGATTGGGTGGATGACCCGATATGTTGAAACCCTGTGCCGAATGTTTTCCGAGAAATTACCGCGGAAAATGCCGGTGATCGTTTTACGTCCGTCAATGATTTATGGTGAATACGATCATTTCGATGAGAGTATCGCCCATTTTCTCCCGTCGATGATAAGACGCATCGTCCAGCGTGAGAAACCGATCGAGATTTGGGGAACCGGAGAGCAGACCAGGGATGTCATACACGCATCCGATGTGTTTCAATGTGCGCTGCTGGGACTAGCCAAGCTCGATGAGTATGCGGCATTCAATGTGGTGTCGGGGCAATCACATTCTGTAAATGACTTTGTGTCCATGATTGCAGAGCTGGACAAATATGTTGATTTTGAAGTGGCACATGTACTAGATCGCCCAACTACGATTTCCCGACGTCAATTTGACGGTTCAAACGCGAAGGAAATTTTGAGCTTTTCACCACAAGTGAGCCTTTCAGATGGTATACAGAGGACACTGAACTGGTATCGGAAAACATTAACGTTCGGGGAAAAACCCGGCTGAGTTAATTAATATTTTTGTGAGGGACAGAGAATTAGATTGTCCCGGCCCAATTCAATGCACGGAGCCCAAGTTACCATGGCATCTATTAAAGTTATTGTTCCCAGCTGGAACTATTGGATCGACCCGTTGAAACTGCAGCCCCTTTGGGAGTTGTATTACGCGACGTTACTGCGCGACCGGTTTCCGGAACATGATGTTTCACTGATTGACTATCGCGAGCCTGGTGCCCGGCAGGAAGGATTCGTGGCGCCGGAAGGCGATGTTTACGTCTATTGGATCATGAAATCATCGGACGCTTTTGAAGCCTATGAGATCGCGGAAAACATCAAGAGGCTCTACCCAAAAAGCTTCCATATTGCGGGCGGAACCCATGTTGATCATCTGCCGGAGCAATGCGCGGAGCACTTCCACACGGTTCTGAGAGGGACGGCGGAAGAAACAATGGTTGCTGCTATCAGCGAATTCCTGGGCGGCGGTTCGCCGCAGAAGTTTATTGCCCAAAATGGTGTATGTCATTTCTCCAATTATGGATTTGCAGAACGGGATTTCATCAGCAAGGACCGTGTCGTTAATGACAAGCATTTTCAGAAATATGGCGGTGTTCCGGGAACCGGGGCCTATTTTTCCCGCGGATGCAGCTTTAAATGCAATTTCTGCGTATATAACAATCCGCCTAAATTTGAGTTCCGTTCCGCTGAGCAGATTACCGCTGAAATCGAATATCTGAAACGTGAATATGGTGTGCAGGGCGTTAACCTCCGGGATGAAGTCTGTATTCCGGTCACCCCGAAACAGGCTGTCCCGTATCTCGAGGCGATTGGCAAGGCCGGCATCATCTGGCGCGGGCAAAGTGTGCCCCTTGGCACAGAGGAAATGGTCAAGCTGGCGGCGGAGACCGGGTTGCAGGAAGTCGCGCTTGGTCTGGAGAGTGTTGATTCCGACGAGGTCATCACGATTGCGAATAAACCCTCAAAGAGCATCGAGAACAACAAACGTTATATCGAGCTCCTGAAGAAATACGGTATCAAGGTCAAGGTTTGCCTGATCTTTGGTCTGCCGGGGGAAACCCGCAATGTGCTGGATCGCACGATCAAGTTCCTGGAAGAAGTCCAGCCCGATTACGTTGCGGTATCCGGCTTTGACCCGGTTCCGGGCTCTCCCTTCTTCCGGGACGCGAAGAAATACGGGATCAAGAATATCAGTTCTGATCTTTCCAAACATGCCCATCTTCTTTTCCGTTTTGGTGACGAAGAAGAGGTTGGCCTGCCGTTTGAATATGAAAAAGAAACCCCCTGGGGAACAGCAATGTCCCGTACCGAAATTACTTCCAACATCAAGGCGATTCAGAAGTATTTGCGTGACCATGACATGAGCTACTAAGCGGTCTGGATTGGTGGCTGAGCAATTGGTTACCCGTCCAATTATACGATGTGAAAACAAATCGGTTGAATAAATGTCATCTTCTAGAATCAAAATTGGCCTGAGCCAGATCAACAACAGCTTTTCCGGCGCCCATTATCTGCCTTATGCGGCGGGGCTGCTGGAGAGCTATCTGCTTGCGCATGCCAAAAATCCGGAACGTTATGAGTTTATTCAGCCGCTTTACTGCCGGATGCCGGTCGAGGATGCCGTAGAGCAGTTCAAGGAGGCCGACGTTGTCGGCTTCAGTCTCTATTCCTGGAATGAAAAGCTCTCCCTCTCGATAGCTCGGAGGCTGAAGGAGGAAAATCCCGATGTTTTTGTCATTTTCGGCGGGCCCCAGGTTCCGGATCGGATTGGCAGTTTCCTTGAGGATAACGAATTCATCGATCTGGCTGTTCATGGTGAGGGGGAAGCTGTTTTCCTTGAGATTATGGAGGCAATGGATCACAGGGACTTCACGTCCATTCCCGGAATCAGTTACCGGGACGGGGAGGGGAGGACAAAGACCAATGCCAAACCTCCACGGATTCGTGACCTGAATTCGATTCCATCTCCCTATACAACAGGCGTGTTTGATAGCTTGATGGCCAAATACCCGGAAACGGAGTGGCTGATTCTCTGGGAGACAAACCGGGGCTGCCCGTTTAAATGCACCTTCTGCGACTGGGGCTCTGCCACAGCGGCCAAGGTTACGAAATTTGATATGGACCGGCTGACTGCCGAGATGGATTGGTTCTCAAACAATAGGATTGAGTTTATTTTCTGTTGTGATGCGAATTTTGGCATTCAGAAGCGTGATGTCGAGATCGCGGAATATGCTGCCAAAAACAAGGAAACCTTCGGTTATCCCCATGCGCTGTCCGTTCAAAACACGAAAAATGCGACGGAGCGTGCTTACTTGACCCAGAAGATCCTTGCGGATGCCGGGTT
>JBNKHB010000275.1:0-3466 GCA_050290125.1 Robiginitalea sp. | reverse complement strand
TCTTCCGATCTGGGGAGAGGGCACGTCATTCAAACAACCTAACCAATTAATAAACAAACTGATTACAAACTTCAAAATGCTTTTTCATAGCAATCCTGAATTCGAATCCCTCAAATATAATATTGTTTATTTATTTATCCTATTTATTAAACAATAAATTGAGTTAAATTTTTATTAAAACGTTCCTGAGGAGCCGTTGAATGTCAGTTTGTCACCCCAGACCTGCTTGGTATTTTTTTTGAACGGATGCAGGCGAACAAAAATGTAAACTATGGCTACTGGTAAAATCAACGTATCGGTTGACAATATTTTCCCGTTGATCAAGAAGTTCCTCTACAGCGATCATGAGATCTTCCTGCGGGAACTCATCTCCAATGCAACGGATGCAACCCTTAAATTGAAACACCTTACTTCTATTGGCGAGGCCAAGGTGGAGTACGGTAATCCTCAGATCGAGGTCAGGGTGGATAAGGAGGGTAAAAAACTCCACATCATTGACCAGGGGATCGGAATGAGCGAAGAAGAGGTAAAGAAATACATCAATGAGGTGGCTTTCTCAGGGGCGGAGGAATTCCTGGACAAGTACAAGGACGCAGGTAAGGATGCCGGCATCATCGGTCATTTTGGCCTGGGGTTCTACTCCTCCTTTATGGTAGCCGAGAAGGTGGAGATCATTACCAAAAGCTACCAAAAGGATGTCCCTGCGGTCCGATGGACCTGCGAAGGCAATCCGGAATTCACCATTGAAAAGGCGGACAAGGAAGACCGCGGTACCGAGATCATCCTGCATATCGCGGAGGATTCAACCGAATTCCTGGAGGAATCGCGGATTCGTTCGCTCTTGAGCAAATACAACAAATTCATGCCGGTGCCAATCAAATTCGGTACCCGGACGGAAACCCTGCCAAAGCCTGAAGGGGCGGCAGAAGACGAGCCGGCACCGACCCGTGAAGTGGACGATATCGTCAACAACCCGAACCCGGCCTGGACGCGGAAACCCACCGAACTGGAGGATTCCGACTATGCGGAATTCTACCGGGAACTGTACCCCATGCAGTTCGAAGAGCCTTTGTTCCATATCCACCTGAATGTGGATTATCCGTTCAACCTGACGGGGATCCTGTACTTCCCGAGGCTCAGCAATGAGATCAACCTGCAGAAAGACCGGATCCAACTCTATCAGAACCAGGTTTTTGTTACGGATAACGTGGAGGGGATCGTACCGGAATTCCTGACCATGCTGCGCGGAGTGATCGACTCCCCGGATATCCCCCTGAACGTGTCGCGTTCCTACCTGCAGGCCGACGGCGCCGTAAAGAAGATCTCTTCTTACATCACGCGCAAGGTGGCGGATAAGCTGCAATCCCTGTTTAAGGAAGACCGTGAAGGCTTTGAAAAAAAGTGGAACGACATCAAGATCGTTATCGAATACGGCATGCTTACCGACGACAAGTTCTTCGAGAAAGCCGAGGCTTTTGCCCTCTACCCCACCGTAGGCGGAGATTTTTTCACCCTTGAGGAACTTACGGAAAAGGTGAAGGACGCACAAACCGACAAGGACGACAACGTGATCCTGTTGTACGCCAGCGATACGGAGGCGCAGCACAGCTATATCGAAGCAGCCGGTGCCAAAGGGTACGAAGTATTGTTGCTGGACAGCCCCATCGTTGCCCATCTGATCCAGAAGCTGGAGGGCCAGAAGGAAAAAATCCGCTTTGCCCGGGTAGATGCGGACCACCTGGATAAACTGATCCAGAAGGACGAGCCACAGATTTCCAAGCTTTCAGACGAGGAGCAGGAAACCCTTAAAGGGCAACTGGAGCAGGTTTTGGGCGAGAATTCCAAATATACCGTCCAATTGGAGCCCATGGAGAGTGAACAGGCGCCCTTCGTGATCACCGAGCCCGAATTCATGCGGCGTATGAAGGAGATGCAACAGAGCGGCGGAGGCGGAATGTTCGGAATGGGCCAGATGCCCGAGATGTACAATCTGGTGGTCAATACCAACCATCCTTTGATAGGCGAGATCCTCAACACCAAAACCGACAAGAAGCGCAGCAGACTGATCAACCAGTCGCTGGACCTTGCCAGGCTTTCCAAGGGGCTGCTAAAAGGAGAGGCGCTGACGGCCTTTATCCGCCGCAGCTACGAAATGGTGAAATAAGTCTTTCGCTGAGAAGTAGTTGGACCGCCCTGGAATCGGGGCGGTTTTTTTATGGTTCCAACCGGTAGATGACCGCCTGCCAGGGTTCCAGGTGGCTGGCATCCGCAGCTTCCTGTTCGGGGTAATTGTCTATCAGCACGGCCCCCGGATCAACATTCCCGGGCAGTGCCACCTGCTGGGCGGCATCGCTGAAATTCAACAGTACGAGCAATCTGTCGTTATCCAGGGTCCGCGTATAGGCATAGACCTCCGGATTTCCCGCATCCAGCAGCGTATATGCCCCGTAGACCAGGGCGGGCTCCGCCTTGCGCAGGCGCGTCATGGCCCGGAAATGGTTCAGGACCGATCCGGCCGTGGTATCCTGCCGGGCCGCGTTGATCTGGTCCTTGTTCGCATTAACGGGCAACCAGGGCGTGCCGTCGGTAAAGCCGGCCTGTGGCCCATCCGTCCATTGCATGGGCGTCCGGCCGTTATCCCGGGATGCAAAATTCAGCTCTTCCATAAAAGCCTCCATGTCCGCACCTTCGGCCATGGCCTTTGCATGGCTGTTCAGGGCTGCGATGTCCTGGTACTGCTCAATGCGGTCAAAATCGATATTGGTCATCCCCAGTTCATCGCCGTAGTAACAATATGGCGTTCCCCGCATGCTGAGCACAAAAGTATTCAGCAGACTGGCGGAGGCACGGCGCATTTCGGGGCTGTCGTTCCCCCATCGGCTGACCATGCGCGCCTGGTCGTGGTTGGCCAGGAAGATGGAGAGCCACCCGTCTTCCGCGAATTCGGCATCCCAGCGGCTGAATACGGCTTTCATGGTATCCAGTTCATAACCGCCGTACCTGGCAATATCCACACCTTCGAAGGCATACGCCATATTCAGTTCCTGCCGGTCGGCATCCACTAAATCATGGGCATCTTTAAAATTGCGGCCGGCGCCTTCGGCGACGCTCATCATGTCGTAGCGGCTGAATACGGAGTCGTTCATTTCGCGCAGGTAATCGTGAAGGCCGTCCTGCATGGCGTAATATTGAATGAAATCCTTCTCAAAGCCCTCCGGGAATTCCGGATAGGTAGTGTCTTTGGCAGCAAACTGGAAGGCGTCCAGGCGGAAACCGTCCACTCCTTTTTCCGCCCAGAACCGCATGATATCATACACCTCGGCGCGCACCTTCGGGTTTTCCCATTTCAAGTCCGGTTGTTTCTGGGCAAAGTAGTGCAGGTAATAGGCATCGGTGAGGGAATCGTATTTCCAGGCATTGCCGGTGGCATCAAACAGGCTGTAGCGATACGGGGGTTCGCCCTTTT
>JBNKHB010000274.1:0-3471 GCA_050290125.1 Robiginitalea sp. | reverse complement strand
GGCTAATGGATATCCCCCGCAGGTTAAAGTACTCATGGCCCTCGGCAAGTTCGTTGCAGTCGAAAAGAATCTCCTCCCCCGCCTCCAGGCTCCCCTTTTTCCGGGTATAAACCGGGTATTCGCGGCCGGTTTCATAGCGAGTGATATACCAGTAGCCTTTCAGGAGGTAAGGCACTGACGAATCGTCTTCCTTGATCCTGGACTTCATCTCCTGGAACAAATCCTCTTTAAAGGCCTCCGTATGCGAGGTCATCGCCTTGTAGTAGTCGTTTTCCGCCTTCAGGTAATCCAGGACCTCCTGGTTATCGCGTTCCCGCAGCCAGTAGTATTCATCGGAACGCTGGTCTCCGTGAATTTCCAGTAAGTGGGGGCGTTTCTCGGCCACCGGAGGGGCAGGCAGCTCCATAGTATTTTGGTGTTCGTTACAGGAAAGCGCAAAAATAGCACTTATCGGAAGAATGGCGATTGGGGGCCGCGCAGGTTTCGTACCCGTTCAAAATAGGCGTAATTTTGGTGATGGAACTTAAAAGCTAATAGAATATGTTTGGAGATTTGATGGGTATGATGGGTAAGATCAAAGAAACCCAGAAGAAAGTGGAGGAGACCAAGAAAAGGCTGCAGACCGTACGCGTCAGCGAATCCAGCAACGACGGGCTTTTGAAAGTGGAAGTTTCCGCTGCGCGGGAGATCGTCAACATCAGTATCGAGGCTGAATTACTGGAAGACCCGGAACAACTCGCGGATTATCTGATCCTAACCCTGAACAATGCCCTAAAGAAAGCCGGGGAAATCCACGATGCCGAATTGTCGGCGGTTGCCCGGGAAGGCATGCCGAACATCCCAGGGATGGACCAATTCCTGAAATGAATTTTTGCGTAACTTGGGTGTGCGCTAACGACAATAAAGATGGAAATCCGCAAAGAAGGAGAAGCGGCCTACCGGTTCGTGATCAAAAGCGAACGGGGCCACCCGCTGTTGGAGAGTGTGGAATTCCCCGATCCGGCTATGGCAAAGGATTCGGTGCGGAGGCTGCAACCCGAGATTCAGAACCCGAGCTGCGTGGAGCGAAAGACGGATCACAACGGGCAATTCCGGTTTACCCTTCGTGATTCGGAGGGTACTGTCTTAGGGCATAGTCAGGCGTATCGCTCCGAAGCCGGGATGGAAAACGGTATAAAGAATACCCTTAAAAGGATCTCTTCCTGGAAATCAACATTGTAACCCTTCAAGTACTGATAGCACATAAGCGTGCATAGCGTCTGTATAGTCCAAATGGGTCACCATCCGCAGTTTCCCCTGCCCCATACCGATCAGCCGGATACCTTCCTTGTTGAGTGCTTCCAGCAACTGGGCTTCCGAAATCCGATCGGTATCCGCCTCAAAGATCACGATGTTGGTCTCCACAGGTTCCACGCGGGCTATCCAGGGCCGGGAAGCGAGCATTTCCCCCAATTCCCGGGCCTTCCGGTGATCCTCTGAAAGCCGATCCACATGATGATCCAGGGCGTAAAGCCCCGCTGCCGCCAGGTATCCCGCCTGCCGCATGCCTCCACCCAGTATTTTTCGTATGCGCAGGGCCCGGTCGATATCCGTGCGCGATCCAACCAGAAGGGATCCCACCGGGCAACCCATTCCCTTGCTGAGACAAACGCTGATCGTATCGAAGAGTTTGCCGTAATCCAGCGGATCGTCTCCGGCAGCCACCAGGGCATTCCAGAGCCGCGCCCCATCCAGGTGATAAGCCAGGCCGTGTTTCTCGCAAACCTCACGGATCCCCTTAAGCGCCTCCAGGTCCCAACACGCTCCCCCGCCCTTATTGGTGGTATTCTCCACACATACCAGAGCCGTACGGGGACTGTGGTAAAAGTCCGGTGGATTTACAGCCGCTTCCACCTGGCCTGCCGTCATCATGCCCCGGTCGCCGTCTACGAGCTTGCAGGACACCCCGCTATTGAAGCTGGCCCCTCCGCCTTCGTAGTTGTAGACATGGGCGTATTTGTCGCAGATCAGCTGGTCGCCAGGCTGGGTGTGTAATTTAATGCCTGTTTGGTTGGCCATAGTCCCACTGGGAAAGAACAGGGCGGCTTCCATGCCAAAATAAGCGGCCACCCGCTCCTCCAGGGCGTTAACGGATGGGTCTTCCTTAAATACGTCGTCCCCTACCCTGGCCGTCATCATGGCACGGAGCATACCCTCCGTGGGCCGTGTCACTGTATCGCTGATCAGGTTTACTTCCATGGCTGAGCCTGCGGTTCAAAACAATCCGTGCCGATGGGCGAGCCGTCCGGGATCTTTGGGACATCAGGCAATTCCAGGCGTTCCGGGTGTTCCAGAAACTCCGTAATCCTGCGCTCCATTTCCCGGGCCCATTCGGCATCCTTCTCCCTCAACAGCTGCACCCTCAGGCCGCGGAGGCTGGCGTATGCCGCAGCATTGACCTGCGGATGCACCTCTTTGTGGCGTGCCAGCTGCATGAGGTGTTGCAAAACTCGGAAATTCACAACCTGTTGTATGTTTTGGTGATAGCTTCCCCTGGGCCCGGAACCAATTGTGGCCTTAACCAGTGCTTCCAGGGTCTCCTCTATCCCTAGCTGATCGGCGTCCAGGCTTTTCTGCTGTACCAGGCGCGAGCTCCGCTGGGGATGCAACAGTAAGCCGAGGGTCATGTCCGCTGCGGTTTCGGCAGCGGCCAGCGCGTCAAAACCAACCCCTGTGCGGCCATTGAAGGATTCCCGGCTCCTGGGGTAACCCATGGCCCGCGGCGGGAACCAGGCGAGAACTGCTTCAGGGATGGCGAGTTCGCTCGCAGTCAGTGTGGACAGTACCGCTTGCAGGGCCTGCTCCTGCCTCTGTTTCTCCAGGGCTTTCCAGGGAGTACTCCCGTCGCCTTTAACCGCATAGGAGTATTCCAATCCGCCGATCAGCTTAACGGCGGCCTCCGTCTGATAACGGTGCAGAAAGTACAGGGGCACAAAAACGTCCTCCAACTGGGTGTAAGGTTCGCCCTTGCGAATGTTGTCCGGAGAAAATTGTTCCATTGCCCGACGGCGGATCTTCAGGAGTTCCACCAGTTCTTCATCCGCCCAGAGCCCGTTGTCCCAGAGATGTGCAAAGGCATGGGCCCCTCCGGGCGGCCGGGCGTCGGCATCTGAAATATAGCGCAGTCCGTCCGATTGGGCCTGTTTCAGGATATCCTGTAAGGCCGGGGTCTCCGGTGTTCCCTCCGGGAAGTCCGAATAGGCATATGCCACGGAAACCTTATCCCAGGCCCCGATACCAGTATCGTAGGCCTGTGAGAAATCGATCCGGCCTCCGTCCAACCGAAGCATCGGGTGCGGGTAATCCATTACGGAGGCCCGGTTGTTGGTACTGGCGGCAAAATTGTGGGCAAATCCCAGGGTGTGACCGATCTCGTGCACGACCATGTTGGTCAGGTACAGCTCGACGGTCTCCTTGTTGGTGAGCGCGGTC